>JAEZKI010000135.1 GCA_023415525.1 Bacillota bacterium
AGCATATGGAGTGGATAAATCACATAAAAAAAGTACTTTAATCGAGGTAAATAACTATCCTTTACAAAAAGCACAAATAAAAATCCTAGTAACCCTCCTCCAACTTGCATAACCATCCAAGAAGAGCCCATGCTAACTCCCATCAACAAGGTAATGCCTAAAATAAGATAACTGGTCAAATAAGGATTCTTTTGACAAATATAGCCTTCATAAAAAGTAAGGACAAGTAAAATACCATAGGCACCATAATCACATTGCAATACTGTTGCTAAAACAAGTAAGGCTATACTACTTATACCAAGCCCACCTATTTGAATAAGCTTGTAAAGTTTGGCCTCTTTTTTTCTAAAAAGGCATTCCTTTAAGTCCCTATAAAAACTTAATACCCAAAGTGCGGCCAAAAAGGTAAAACCAATATTTAATCTAAAAAGACTTTCAGGTGTTCTATAGGCAGCATAGTTCATCACCCCATAAGGTATTTGTGATAAGAGCGCAAAAATAGCTAGACGTTTTTTATAGTCGCCTAATGCTTTAGTCTTAGAAAACCCCCTAGCTAGACTATAAGCAAAGAGTGGCATAGCCAACCTGCCAATCATCCGAAAGCCTACTACTTCTTGAAAAAACACCATTCCCATATGGTCTATTAGCATAAAACAAGTGGCTATTAATTTTAACATTTGTCTCTCCTCTTTTTCATAAAAAAAGCTATACTGATTTAGTATAGCACATTTTGCCAATCCTGTCTTACAGACAAACTTCCCTTAAAGGCGTTTTTTTATATAATTAACGGTCTTTTTTAATTGCTTATTTCCTTCAAAACAATCTAAAGCCCCTTTAACACTTACGATCTCTAAAAGCTCATTTCTTACCCTTTCATCAATGTAATCCAAGTCTGCTTGTATATCTCCTAGTACAATGTAGAGAATCATACGTTCCTCTTGGTCCAGCATATCCTCATATTGTGCTAAGATTTGAGTCGTAGCATCCTCTATTGTACATCCTGCCTCCATATAACTATCCCATTCTTCTTCTATATATTCCAAGAACTCAAACTCTATACTTCCTAAATCAACCACCTAAACTCCTCCTTGTTTGCTCTTTTACCCTATATGTATTAAGAAACCCTTGTAAATATAACAACAAATAAAAAATTCATTAGGCATTGCTTTTTCTTCGTTATTATATTATAATCTAAATTATATAAGAATTATTATCAACTGGAGGTGACCTATGTTAGAAATGACTCAAATTCTCAAAGATCATAAGCTTAAAGTCACACCGCAACGCCTCTGTATCTTTAAAATTTTACGTGAAACGACCACACATCCTACGGCTGAAATGATTTACACCACACTACAAGATGAGTTTCCCACGATGAGTTTAGCAACTGTCTATAAAACTTTAGATACGCTTGTTAAACACGGTCTCGTACAACAAATAAATGTTGGAGAAGATAGTTTTAGATACGATGCTAATGTTTATTCACATCCTCATGTGAAATGTACAAAATGTGGTGATGTTAGGGATATTCATAGCTTACAGAGCATTTCTGCTCTAAGAGAGGAAGTTATTGCACTTACTCAGTTTAATTTATCTCATGAACAACTATACTTTTTTGGAATTTGTCCTGTTTGTAAAAGTAACTAGTTTTTACTACGTTTTATATTTTTAAATAAAAAAAGGAGTTGTCACAAGCTACTTAAAATCAGCTTATGGCAACTCCTTTTTTCTATTTAAAACGCTCTACAAACTTTTCAATACGTCCTAGTGCCTCTTTTAATTCTGCAATAGAGTAGGCATAAGAACATCTCACAAAACCTTCTCCAGAATCTCCAAAGGCTGTTCCTGGAACTACAGCTACCTTTTGGTCTAAAAGAAGTTTTTCACAAAAAGCATCACTTGTCAAGCCTGTCATTTGTATAGAAGGGAAGACATAGAAGGCACCTTCTGGTTCAAAACAAGATAAGCCCATCTTCCTAAAATTCTCTACCATAAAACGTCTTCTTTGGTTGTAGGCCTCACGCATGGTAGCAATATCCTCATCCCCATTACGCATAGCTTCAATAGCTGCATATTGACTCGTTGTAGGTGCACACATAATCGTAAACTGATGCATTTTTGTCATCATTTTAATAATAGGTGCTGGCCCCAATGCATACCCTAATCGCCACCCTGTCATGGCAAAAGCCTTTGAAAAGCCACTCAATATAATGGTGCGTTCATACATATTCCCTATATTAGCAATAGAAACATGTTCTTTTCCATATGTAAGTTCTGCATAAATTTCATCTGAAATAACAAGAATGTCTTTATCCTTCAATACTTCTGCAATCTTTTCTAAGTCTTCTCTTTCCATAATGGCTCCTGTAGGATTATTAGGATAAGGAAGCACTAATATTTTTGTACGAGGCGTAATAGCTTTTTCTAATTCCTCGGGCAAAAGTTTAAACTGATTTTCTTCACGGGTAGGAATAGCAACAGGCACCCCACCAGCAAAAATAACACAAGGATTATAAGAAACAAAGCAAGGCTCTGGAATAAGTACCTCATCACCCTTTTCTAATAGGGTACGAAGGGCAATATCAATTCCTTCACTCCCACCTACTGTTATTAAAGTTTGCTTAGTTGGTGAATATTCTAA
>JAEZKI010000460.1 GCA_023415525.1 Bacillota bacterium
CGGATACCCCAGGTGGAGGCTGCACCTTTACTTTGCATTTTCCACTTAAAGCTTAATTCCCTAGTCTTAAATCCTTAATCTTAATTCTTTTACTCCTATAGTAAAAATGCGTGTCTTAAAAGCCTTTAGTAAAAAAGAGAGTATAGAAGACCTTGTGCACAAATGACCATAAGTTAGTTTTAAATTTCTAACTCATAGGATTAGCTCATGGTTTTCCATACTCTCTTATTATTACTATTAATAAGTCACATCTTCCTCATAATAGCTTCTTACAGCTTCATATAAAACCTGTGCCAAACGCTGTGAGAAGTCTGACTGTGTCATTTTTGCCCGGTCTGCTGAATTGGTTAGAAAACCTACTTCTATGAGAACTCCTGGCATTGTTGTTTGTTTAAGTACTATGTAGCCTGTATCAGCTTTTGCTCCCCTATCTGTCATATCAAAGGCTGTCACTATGTTCTTTTGTACCCTTTCAGCAAACATTTTTCCTCTTAAATCACTAGGATTGTTATAATAATAAGTCTCTGTTCCCTTAATACTTTCTTGTCTCTCACTGTTTCCTATAATCGCATTGGTATGAATAGAAATAAATAAATCTGGCATAATTTCATTGGCTAGCTGTGCTCTCTCTTCTAAACTTATGTCGACATCGCTATGGCGCGTAGTATAAACCTTAATATCGGGATCTTCCTCTAAAAGTTTAAAGAAATCCATACCATAAAGGAGGGTCTTATCTTTCTCTACGATACCTCCCCCATTGGTACCAGGTTTACCCCCACCATGACCAGGGTCAATAACTATCACCTTACCATACTTTTTATTGGGAGCTACTAAATCAAATTGAAGCTTGCCATTGGTTTCATAAACTGTCAGTGCTTGTACTGTAGAGGTCTCAATAACCATTCGGGTCGTCAAATCCGTTTCAACAGAGAGTCTCTTAAGTGGGCCACTGCTTCCTTCGTAGATTCCATTTTTTAGAAAGGCTGAATAATCCCCTTGGAAATCTACAACCCATTTTCTTTCGTTATAATTATCTGTAAGCACCATGTTATCTACTATTAACTGCTGGGGTTTATCTAAAGAAAAAGTTCCTTGGGTAGGATCATAGCTTATCCCTTCTAGTATCCTTTGCTCATAATAAAGGCTCCTATCTCCCGCTATTGGAACGGTATAAGGTAGGCTATTTTGTGTAGGCAGTATCTCTTGAGGCCCATCTATACCTTCTATAACGTCAGGGTTTTGTATAGGAAATAGAGAAGGTTGTTCTATAACTTCAAAGTCAGGTATGTTCTCCTCTACGCCCAAAATATATACACAGCGAGGCTCATTCTCCCAAATCACATCACATCCCATGGCTTCACTCATAAATCGAAGAGGAATCATCATCTTGTCATTGATATTTTTAGGAGCCACATCTAATAGGTAACTCTCTCCATCTATCCAAGCTTCCAGGCTATCCATTTTCAAAATAATGAACTTATTCTCTTTATAAATATAAACACTCTTTTGAATAGCATCCCATTCTACTGTCGCCCCCATTTGTTCAAAAACTTCCTTAGCTGGTACCAATACCCGATCCTCTAATTGTACAGCTGGCATAGTCTCCGTTTTTAATACCTGTCCATTCATATATAAAGTAATAGGTGGAAGCTGATATTGATGGATTTTTCCATCATAATAGAGTTGAAGTGGTTGTGCTTTAAGGTTACTTCCAAGAAGTAGGAATAGACTTATCCCATTAATCCATCGTATTATTTTCCTTTTCATTTACTTCTTCCCCTTACTTCTCCATTTATTTATTCCTAGTATAACAAAAAAAGATTCATTTTACAAAAATATATGACTAATTTAGGTATAAGCTTTAAATTTAATGACATACTATTTTCTATAAAGATTTTTTGCAACTATCATTTTATATTCAAATATATATTTATAAATTTTACTTAATTAGCTGTTTGGATAAAATTATACGATTTTAAGATTGAAATTCTTGTAAAAGTTTAATATGATAGAGAGTAGTATGTAAGGTTTTATCTTACGTAACTACATACAAATACTTAATGGTGGTGAAAAAAATGAAAAAAAATTATGTTGCTTTAGCTCTTTGTGGTATTTTATCACTTAGTGCACTTACTGGTTGTGGTGGAGCAAAAAAATCTGAAATAGCTAGTAACTTTGAACCGATTAAAGCTGATTTTACTGTAGGTATGGTTACTGATGCAGGTACTATTGATGACAAGTCCTTCAATCAAGGAACTTGGGAAGGTGTATTAGGCTCAGGGCTTAAATCAAGTTACTTAAAACCAGCTGGTACAACCGAAGCAGACTACCTTAAAGAAATTGGTAACCTTTACGATGCTGGCTTTAAATTCATCGTTACGCCAGGCTTCAAATTTGAAACAAGTATTTTTAAAGCACAAGATAAATATCCTGATGCTAAATTTGTTATTTTAGACGGTGCACCTCATGCTGGAGACTATGTAAACGTTATTAAAGATAACACAGTTTCTATTCTATTTGCAGAGCACGAAGCTGGTTTCACAGCTGGTGTAGCTGCTGCCTTAGAACTTAAAGATGCTGAGATTGGTTTCATCGGTGGTATGGAAATTCCTGCTGTTCAAAAATTCAACTGGGGCTTCCAACAAGGTGTAAACTATGCTAACGAGAATCTTGGTACAGCTATTAAAATGAATGCTGAAAACGTTATCTACCAAGGATCTTTTGATAATGTAGCAGCAGGTCAACAACTTGCCGCTCAAATGTATGACAAAGGTGTAAAAGCTATCTTTACAGCTGCTGGTGGTGTAGGTGTAGGTGCTATTACAGAAGCAAAAGAACGTGCTAAAAAAGGCGAAGACGTTTGGATTATTGGTGTAGACGTTGACCAATATGCAGATGGTATTTATGATGAAGCTAATGGTAAATCTGCTATCCTTACATCTGCAATGAAACATATTGACCAAGCAACTTATGATATGATTAAAGCTGAAGCTGAAGGTAAATTCCCTGGTGGTCAACAACTTGTATTCGATGCTAAAACCAATGGTGTAGGTATCCCTGCCACAAATCCAAACTTAAGTGAAGAGACAACTAAAAAAGTTAATGAAGTCTTTGAAAAAATTAAATCTGGTGAGATTGTAGTTGCAGCATCTGGCGATGGCCTTATTAAATAATTCAATATTTTGTAACTATTCCATTATTTAATAAAAAAAGAAAAAGACGGAGCTTCCGTCTTTTTTTTTGTGATAAAACCTTATAAATTAGACATAATGTTATATAATATAGTAAAGGAGGCGAAAATATGGATTATGTTGTTGAAATGCTAAACATAAGAAAAGAATTTCCTGGCATTGTGGCCAACGACAATGTCACTTTACAGCTTAACCGTGGTGAAATTCATGCACTACTTGGCGAAAATGGAGCTGGGAAATCAACTCTTATGGGAATGTTATTTGGGATGTACCAACCCGACAAAGGAACGATTAAGTTAAATGGTACTGAGGTGAAAATTGCCAACCCTAATGTGGCCAATGATTTAGGGATAGGGATGGTTCATCAACACTTTAAACTGGTACACAATTTTACCACTACTGAAAATATTATTCTTGGTATAGAACCTAAAAAAGGCCTTTCTGTGGATATCAAGTCTGCTGCTCAAAAGGTAGCTGAGCTCTCCCAACGTTATGGCCTTAATGTAGACCCCTATGCAAAGATAGAAAATATTTCTGTTGGAATGCAACAACGTGTAGAAATCTTAAAGATGCTTTATCGCAACGCTGATGTCCTTATCTTCGATGAACCAACAGCTGTACTTACCCCTCAAGAGATTAATGACCTTATGGAAATCATGAAAAATCTCATTAAAGAAGGCAAATCAATTATCCTTATCACCCATAAGCTTAGAGAAATCAAAGCTGTTGCTGATAGATGTACTGTTATTCGTCGTGGTAAATGCATTGGGACAGTAGATGTAAAGACAACGACTGAGGCAGATATGGCTAAAATGATGGTAGGACGTCCTGTTTCTTTTGCTGTTGAGAAAAAAGAGGCCAAACCAGGTGAAACCATTCTCAAAATTGAGAATCTAAATGTTTTAAATGCTAAGAAGGTTCTCGGTCTTAAAGACTTCTCTCTTGAAGTGCATGCAGGTGAAATTGTAGGTGTTGCTGGAGTGGAAGGGAATGGTCAAAGCCAGCTTGTTGAAGCAATTACTGGTCTATGTAAGATTGAGAGTGGTACCATTACACTTAAAGGAAAAGACATTCGTAACTATTCCATTAAAGAACGTATTAATGCAGGTATTGCTCATATTCCAGAAGACCGTCATAAACGTGGCTTAGTTCTCGATTATACCATGGAAGATAATATGGTCTTAGAAGTT
>JAEZKI010000224.1 GCA_023415525.1 Bacillota bacterium
AAATTAATTTCGCCAAAAACTCCCGTTAAAAGGAGTTTTTTTTTATTAAAAACTTACCCTATTTTTCAAAAACACATAGTGCTATACTGAGGGTAATAGTTGAAAATAAAGGAGTTTTTTCGATGCCAGATATTATTACTCACTATCTTTTTGGATTAAACACGACTCAAAATCTCAAACATTCTCCTCTATATCCTATTGTTAAAGAACATAGGGATTTATTTTTGATAGGACTTCAAGGTCCTGATTTCATGTACTATGCCTTTCACAAACAAAAACTGGCCTATGCCTATATTGCTTCTAAAATGCATACAGAAAAAACAGGTGAATTTATTATTTCTTCTCTCTCTCATCTTAAGAGATATCAAGTAGATTCTAAGGAATTCAACCAGCTTTTAAGCTATATGTGTGGTTTTTTGTGCCACTACATACTTGATTCTATAGCCCACCCTTACATCTTTTATTTAGGTGGTCGCTATGTGGAAGATGCTCCTGAAACTAAGGTATTTGAAGGCTTACACAAAAAGATTGAATTGGCCATTGACTCTCTTCTCCTTGAACAGCTCCTTTCAAAAAAAGCGCATCAATTTAATATTAATAAGCATATTCTAACACTCACTCACTTACCTACCTGTCTTCTTAACTTATATGACGAGACACTCTTTTTACTCTATGGCATCAGTAATGGGGGAGCTATTTTCAAGAAATCCTACGAAGATACACGTCTCTACTACAAACTTACCTTTGATAGCTTTGGTGCTAAAAAGGCTCTAGTCTCCTCTACAAGCTTTATGCTCCCTAAGGCACTTGTCACACATGCCAATAACTTTTCATACTATAATTGCGTGGATCCTTTAATTAATTATCTCAATACCAACAAAAAGGTCTGGCTTCATCCAGTAACCGGTAACGTTTATACCTTTAGCTTCCATGATATTTTACGAAATGCTGCTAAAAAAAGTCTTACCTTACTTCAAGCCACTTATGATTTCGTAACTTCTAATCTCTCCTATCAAGATTTCAAGGAGATGCTACCGAATTTATCCTATTTAACAGGACTCCCAACAACAGATACACGTCCTATGAAGTATGTGAGTAGTGATTATGATAAGTTATAACTTAAGAAACAGATCTTCTCTAACGCATAAAAAACAGTAGGCTACACTCCATAAAGTGTTTTCCTACTGTTTTTATTTTAATTTCTTATTTCTTATTTCTTATTTCTTATTTCTTATAATAATTAATAAGACAACCAGCCAAGATGATTTGTCTTTCATCCTCTGTTAAATCTGCTAACGTTAAGTTAAAGCTCTTTACTTCATCGCCTATAACATAAGCTTTAATGGTTGCTACTTTATTGGTCACTGCTTCTCTAATATGGGGTACAAATAAGAAATCTCCATTTTTGAAGTTCAATTCTTCTTCTAATACAAAAGGAATCATTCCCCAGTTAATAAGATTTGAACGGTAACGCTTCGTTGCATACTCTCTTGCTATATTAGCCCAGCCTCCTAATACCTTTTGACAAGAAGCTGCTTGTTCTCTTGCAGAACCATCTCCTGGCTTTACTGCAAAAATAGTACTACCTATTCCAACTTCCCTTGGGTCTATAGTTTCAAAACCTGAAAGAGTCTTTATGGTATGAAATACTGCTTCTACTTCACTATCATCTGTTGCTGGGTCTTCTCCCTTCAACCTAGCTATCTCCGCCTTTTGTATAGCTTTTGCTCTTTCTACATAGTCAGGTACACGACGTGAAAGAGTAAACTCTGCTAGCTTAAGAGGATTTGAACGATAACTTGAAGTTTCTCCTGATGGAATAAGCTCATCTGTTGTTGTAACGGCATCATGAATTTCAGCTACAACTTTTAGTACAAGGTGATCTGTAAGGTGAGACATTTTTGGCCAGTCTGTAATATTAGGACCAAACTTAAGGGCCTCCTCTGGCTGTGGTTTACCTACGCCATTGTAACAACGTGTTTTATAAATTTCACTATTAAAGTAATACTTAGGTTTTGTAAAATCCACATCAAGTTCTGTAGCTGGAGTAAGAATACCTCCATTAACAGAGGTTGCCGCAATACTACGTGCATCCATAAGAGCAACTGCTGCAAGCTGTCCATCGCTTGGTTTTGAACCCTCACGATTAGGGAAATTACGGGTTGAATGACGGATACTTAATCCATTGTTAGGAGGCACATCTCCTGCACCAAAGCATGGGCCACAGAAGGCTGTACGAATAGTCGCACCTGCTGCCATAAGTGTAGTGACTGCCCCATTTTCTACAAGGCTCATAAAGGTAGGTTGACTTGATGGATAGATACTAAGGGCATATTCATTGGCTCCAATGGTATGACCTTTTAAGATATCTGCTGCATCACAGATATTGTCAAAGGTCCCCCCTGCACAACCTGCAATAACACCTTGTTGCACCATGAGTTTACCATTTTTAATCTTATCTCTAAGGGTAAAGTTTACTTTAGCAAACTGAGCTTTTGCTGTCTCTTCTACTGTATGTAAAATATCCTCTAAGTTGGCATTTAATTCTTCAATAGTATAGGTATTACTTGGATGGAAAGGAAGAGCAATCATAGGCTTTACAAGGGATAAATCCACATAAATAGCACCATCATAATAAGCTACTTTACCTGGTTTTAACTCTTTATAAGCTTCCTTACGTCCGTGAATTTCAAAGTACTCTCTCACCTTCTCATCAGTTTCCCAAATAGAAGAAAGGCAAGTTGTCTCTGTGGTCATAACGTCAATCCCATTACGATACTCCACACCTAAGTTTTCAATGCCATCTCCTATAAATTCCATGACTTTATTTTTGACATAGCCATTTTTAAAGACTTCACCAATAATAGCAAGAGCTACGTCTTGTGGCCCTACACCCTTTTGGGGTTTCCCTGTTAAATAAACAGCTACTACACCTGGGCGATTAACATCATAGGTTTTAGAAAGAAGTTGTTTGGCAAGCTCTCCTCCCCCTTCACCAATAGCCATAGTTCCTAATGCACCATATCGGGTGTGGCTGTCTGAACCTAAAATCATTTTGCCACAACCACTCATCATCTCACGCATATATTGATGAATAACAGCTTGATGGGCAGGTACATAAATCCCACCATATTTCTTTGCTGCTGAAAGCCCAAACATATGGTCATCTTCATTAATCGTTCCACCTACTGCACATAAGCTATTATGGCAGTTTGTTAATACATAAGGAAGTGGGAATTTCTCAAGCCCACTAGCCCTAGCGGTTTGAATAATCCCTACATAAGTAATGTCATGAGAAGCCATGGCATCAAATTTAATTTTTAACTTCTCCATATTTCCTGAAGTATTATGTGCCTCTAAAATACTATAAGCCATTGTTTGACAAACAGCTTCTTCTTTTTTGACTTCTTGTCCACATTTTTGAGCTATAACCTTGCTCGCCTCATTGTTATCCTCTACGAGTTCTCTCCCATTAACGAGATAAACACCACCATCATATAATTTAACCACTGATATTCCTCCTGATAATATAAAATATTTTATATTCTCTTAACTTGTTTATACATTTTTATATTATAACATATTTTTTGTCTTGCTCCTATATATCCTTAATATTTATGAACATAAATACATAATTATATATAAAAAGCTACTACAATTTTTGACTCTTTGTAGTAGCCCTCTCCTTCTAATTCATTAAATTTTATAGATATATTTCAATAAACCTTTTGGTATATCAATAGTTGACTTGCTATGTCTCACATGGTCTAGGAAATCAAGTACCTTAGCTGATGGGATATCCATATCAAATAAGGTCAATAGCCTTAACTCCATAAGCTCGGTATAGATGCCTTGTTCCTTCTCCCATTGCTCATAGGTAATAATATTTCTATAGATGGCATCAATAACACTATTAATAATTTTAAAAACTTGCTCTAATATATTCTCATAAAGGAGTTGAACGGAATTGACTTGTACAAAAAGATCAGCGTACTTAAGCATAATTTTATTCATAATCTGGTCTGTCTCTTCTTGAGTGAAATTGGCACTTATTTTTGAACTGGCTATACGTTCTTGTAGCTTGCTCGTATAGTACACTAAAAATTTTTCAAAATCCTCTACATTATCCCCAGCTTCAATCTGAAAAAGAACTGTAAAAAATAAACTCCACTGAAATTCCTCATTCATCTTATCTTTAATGTGATTGCCTATTCTTCGTGTTAATTCTTCTTTAAATATAGGCTGTCTCTCAAAAATAATCTGTTTCTTAAAGTCTATATTTTTTTGATCAATTTGTCTAATCCGTTCAAGCCCTATAAGAAGATTGGTACTATATCTATCCATATCTTCTCTATGGGTATCTCTTAGTATATATTTTACAATAGCTTCACAGGATTTTCTAAAATCCACTAATACACCAATGCTTTCCTTCATATGCGTAGCAAATACATCATAGATAATTTTCGAAATAAGCTTTTCTAGTTGTTCCTCACGTTCATCAAATTGAGTGGTATCTTCCTTCTCAAATTGATTAGAAATAAGAAGAAGCTGTTGGTCAATAGTGGATAAACTGTTTTTAATAGATTTCATAATATCCTTATAAAACCGATCAGCAATAACATAATTATAGTTCTTATAAATAATCTTGTGCTCAATTTCACTCCAAAATACATTAACTAATGATTTTATCTGTACCTCAAAATTGATGACTGCATTCTCCTTTATGTATTTTCCATCAATACGATACATTTTAATACCATTCTTTTGTTCTTTAGGTTGCTTACCTCCTAAATCTAATAAAACACCCGGATTCTCTGGACTATAATAATATTCTTCTAGTCCATCTGATTTTTCGCTAAATTGTTTTTTAATAAACTTATAAAGTTCTGATTCATCTTGATTAAAACGACACTCTATTCGAATTCCAATGAGATCTGGTACATTTTCTAGTACCGTTTCTATGGTATTATACTTTTGGTAATAATCATTACGAATGATTTTTTCTTTTAAGCTTTTTTTAGATTTTACTCGGGTATTCATATTTACAAATCCCTTTTCAGCCGTAAATAATAGCTTCTCAAAAAAAAGTTCAAGCTCTTGGCTGATTTCCTCCAGCTCTTCCCTAATATCCTCTAACTCATTAAGCACTTCATCTATATAATGAAATAATTTTAACTCCATTTAATACCCTTATCCTTTCTCTCTAATTTTTATACCTTTTTATATCTTTTATATTTATCTTACTTAGTATACCATCTTTTCTATAAATATAAAAATAAAAGACCTAAAAAGGTCTTTTATAGTAATATTATTCAGTAATTTTATAACCTGCTAACTTAGCTAACTCAATGATTGTTTTCTTAGCAACTTTCTTGCCTTTATAATCAATGAGGTCATCCATACTTCCATTAAAAATATCAGCTGGTTCATATTTCTTTAGGATAATTTTGTCATCGTCTACAAAGATTTCTAGTGCATCTTTTTCATTAATGTCTAGATTTCTCCTTAATTCGATAGGTAATACTACACGACCTAATTCGTCTACCTTTCTTACAATACCTGTTGATTTCAATAACATCCTCTCCCTTTACACTATTCTCTCATTTTTTTCCAAGTGCTAATACCAAAATACCATAATTAGAAATAAAAGTCAATTCATTGCCAGTTTTTTTTTAATAATTTTAAATTATTATGCTATTTTATATTATAATATTGATTTATTGTAAGGTTTGTGCACATTTTTTCGTCGAATAGCCTCGTATTTTGTATTTTTTTATGTTTTTTTCACTTTCTATGTCTTGTATATTTTAGAAATTATAGTAAGTATTTTTCTTATGTAAAAGTATATGTTTATATTGCTATTGCATATATTTATAGAAACAAGCTATAAGGAGGCTTTATGTTAAACTATATATGGAGCTTTATGATTATTTTCTCTATTCTCATTGCAAGCTTTGGTGGAGGCATGGGTGAAGCGACGACTGCTGCCTTAAGTGCTTCTCAAGCAGCCGTTAAACTTTGCATTGAAATGTGTGGCATCGTTTCCCTTTGGATGGGCGTGATGCGCATTGCAGAAAAAGCTAAGCTTATTGACGCTTTAGCCTGCAAAATGACTCCACTTTTAGACTTTCTATTTCCTGACGTTCCCCATGACCATCCTGCTCGTAAATACATAGCCACTAACCTGATCGCCAATTTCTTAGGCCTAGGTTGGGCAGCAACTCCTCCTGGTCTAAAGGCCATGGTAGAATTACAAAAACTTAATAAAGAAAAGCACCGTGCCAGTCATGCTATGTGTATGTTTCTAATTGTTAACATATCTTGCATTCAATTAGTCGCTATTAATATGATTTCTTATCGTACGAGCTATGGCTCTCACAACCCAACTGAGATCATTGCCCCTTGTATCCTAGCTACCCTTCTTTCTGCCTGTGTGGCCATTTTATTTGCTAAGTTTATGGCTAGAAAGGGGGATTAAATATGGGATTTTTAGTGGTTTTATCGAACTGGCTTATTCCAATTATTATTTTGGGAATCGTAACCTATGGTTTAATTAAAAATATCAATGTCTATGAAGCTTTTATAGAAGGTGCAACAGATGGTCTTAAAGTTGTGGCGGATCTTCTTCCTACACTTATAGGCCTTATGATGGCTGTTGCCATGCTCCGCACTTCTGGTGCCCTAAATGGTTTTTCTAATCTAATTAAACCTCTTATTTCTTGGACTCATTTCCCTCCGGAAGTTATCCCTGTTGCCCTCATGCGTTCCTTCTCCTCCTCTGCTGCTGTAGGCCTTGTCTTAGATATCTTTAAAAACTATGGCCCTGATTCCTTTACAGGACGTCTCGTTTCTGTTATGTTTGGCTGTACAGAAACTATTTTTTACACCATGTCCGTTTATTTTATGACTGTAAAGATTAAAGACAGCCGCTATACCTTAAGTGGCGCCCTCATTGCCTCCCTAGTAGGGATTATTGCCTCTTATCAGCTTACCTTAATGATTTTTGGTCTTTAAATTTATTTCTTTTTTCAATAGAAATGGTATAATAAGACTAAGAAACATTTAGGGAGATATGCAAATGATTGAAAAACTCAAAAGCTTATTATTTGGTGCAGATGATGAATACGATAATGAAGTTTGGTATCATAAAAATGGTAAGGTGATGTATGAAGGAAGTATAAAAGGTGCTAACTTCCATGGCTTTGGAAAGTATTATAATGATGAAGGTAATCTCTGCTATGAAGGTCCCTTCTCGCAAGGATTACCTCATGGTAAAGGAAAAGCTTATCTTGCAAATAACTTAGTTTATGAAGGTGACTTTTACAAAGGTCAACGTACAGGAATAGCTATTTGTCATTTTGAAGATGGTTCCTATTATGAGGGACATTTCTCTAATGGCATAATGGAAGGTAAGGGTGTTTTACATAGTGCAGATGGAACCGTTTATGAAGGAAATTTTTTAAACAATCGTATGCAAGGTCACGGCAAAGCTCAGTATCCCAATGGTGACTTGTATGAAGGTGAATTTCGTGATGGTATAGAGACAGGTATGGGAAAGCTGACTATCAAAGACGGTGTTTATGAGGGTGAGGTTGTAGGAGGTATCCCCCATGGCAAAGGAGCCTTTACCTGGCCTAATGGAAGTGTTTATCGTGGTGATTTCGTTGAAGGCCTGATGACAGGTAAAGGGATCATTACCTATGCTAATCGTCACAAGTATATAGGTGAATTTTTAAATGGTAAAAAACATGGCTATGGGACTTATCAAGATGAAAAAGGCAATCAGTATGAAGGGCAATTCGAAGATGACTATATGGTAGATTAAGCTTTTTTATCTAAAAAAAGGAATTTTTTATGGATAATTTTTCAAATCTCATGTATAATATAGAGTATCATCCTTAATATAAGTTAGGCATGCTAGATATTAAGGGAACGGGCAAGGTATTTGTCCTATTTCATGGTTAAAATAAAAGGGTGTAGATTCACTTGCTGAATCTACACCCTTTTATTTTTATCTAAAAATCTCTACAACCTTTACTTCACTATGGGATTTGAGATCCAGTGTGTAAGTACTACTTAATACATTACCATTTTTATCTGTTAGAACCTTTACAATTGGTCTTAGAGGTGTCTCTACATTGGCTGTAATGACCTCTGCTACTTGATTGGTATTGAGTAAAAGCTCTGAACCTACTGGATAACAAATAACATATTGCACAAGACAATCCACTAAATGGGGTGCAAAGAGGCTCCCTCTTAACTGTTTAATCACTTCTGCTGCTTCATGGGGGAGTACACCACTCTTATAGCTCTTATGCGAAGTAATGGCATCATAGGTATCTGCTAGCCCAATAACTTGTGCAAGTAGGCTAATTTCACTTCCCTTAATCCCATCCGGGTAACCTGAACCATCTATTCTTTCATGGTGCTGCAAAACAGCATCGGCAATTCGCTTATCTACTACGCCCATGTTCAAGAGCATAAGATACCCTTCTAAAGAATGAGCTTTAACGCGCTCAAATTCCTCCCGAGTTAATTTGCTAGGTCTCTCTAATAAATCCTGTGGTATCTTAAATTTACCTACATCATGCAAAATAGCTGCTGCGCCTAAATAAATCATATCTGCATGACTCATCTTTAAGGCCTTAGCCATTATAATACTGTATAGGCATACATTAAAAAAGTGAGCATATTTATAATTTGTTTTTACTTTTATTCCAGCTAATAATAAGGGGCCACAGTCATTAAAATATACTTTATCAATAATAACCTCTACTATAGGAAAAACTTCCCCCAAAGAAATTCCTTTTTCCATTACAAGTTGATCGATAATATGACTAATGCTTAAATACGTGGTTACATAGAAGCACTCCATCTCATCTTCTACTAAAGTACTCATATTATCTGTATCTACGCAGATATAAAGTGTCTTCAGTCGAAGAGATTTTAGTGTGTTTAGATAAGTAGCTTTTAGTACTGTTCCTTGCTTTAAAAACATCTTCCCCTGCCTAAGTACATCTTGTGCTGTAATCATCCCTTCTTTAAGCTTTTCTATAGGAACTTTTACACCAACCATCATCCTTTTTCCCCCTTAGCTTATCAAAAGTATCCATGTCACACTTCGACAAATTAACTATTTACAAAAATTATAATTACTATTTTAATTTTTTAAAATATATATTTTTGTCTATTTTTGTTACAAAATCTTTACCTTAATCTCTTCTCTTTTCTCTGGTCTGAAAATAATAGAGGATACAGTAGGCTAAAAAGACGAGGCTTAAAATACCATACATGGGATATAAAAATTCTACTAGCTTAGAAAATCCAATCACTGAAAAGGGAGTGGCTAGTGCTATGACTAAAAAGATGCTTATTTTATAATCTAATTTAAATTGGCTCTCCATAAAATAACATAGACTATATACATTAGAAACCTGGGAAGAAAACATCTCCAACCACATGACGCCTAATATACCTATCTGTAAAATAGGATGAATAGCCGAGGCAATGCCTAAAAGTGGAATTTCGTATTGTTTAGCATGAAAAGGATTAACAAGCATCAAAAAAACGATATAACTACTTATGAGTGTCAAAATAATACTTCCTAATTGAATACCCCTTATAACTTCCTTGGGCTTATTAAGCTCTGTAGTAAGAGGAACGAGCACACCAATTACTGTCAAGATATTAAAGCTTATATAAATAATTGTAGAAGTTAGTAAATGTTCCTTTTGTCTTGGCAAAATTCGCAGATAGCTATAGCTAAGGGATTGAGGCTGTACCTTGATATACTCTACAAATAAGGCTGTCATCATAATAAAAAGTGTAGGAACAACAATGCTATTCACTTCAAATAAACCCTCTGTGTTCCTTAATAAAAAAATACTGCTACAGCCTACCATCATAACAAAACCTACCCATTTAGGAAGTCCAAAGTACTGATTTAAGATGGATCCACTTCCAGCTAAGATAATAGATGTACTACTTAATAAAAATAATGTCAAAACGATATTGATAAACTTTGCTACATATTTAGGTGAAACTAAATTTACAAATTCATCATAAGACCTTATCTTATTCTCTTCTGTAATCTTTACAATCATCTTCCCTAAAATGATGTATAATAGGCCACACAAAAAAACACCTAAAAATCCTATTATTCCATAAGTAGCAAAAAATTGATTGAGTTCTCTTCCAGAACAAACTCCAGCCCCCACTATGCTTCCTACAAAAATAGTTGCAATTTGTAGTCTTAAAAAAATGCTCCTCATATGCCACTCCTCTCTTTAGTCTTTTTTATCTTAGACCCTTGTCCCTAATCTATATATATTCCTACTTTTCCAATTTATGTTAGTAGTTTGTACATAAAAAATGATGTCATTTTTTATCGAACTGCATATTATGAAGTGTGGGTAGCGCTACAGACACAAAAAAATTAAAGGGGGCATTTTTTTATGAGTTGTGGATGTAATAGTTGTTGTGGTCGTAATCGTGAGGGTAATTTTAGACGTAACGAAAACTCTGATTTTCTATTTAACAGACGTCGTTGTAGAGAAGCTTTTGAACTTCTTGAAGAAATTTCTGATGCTATTGATGATTTCTTAGAAGAGGAAGAAGAAGAAGAAGAACATGGCTGCCGTTGCTGTAGATGTGGTTGTGGCTGTAACTCTAATTGGGGTAGATAGAAAGACGCAAAAAAAGGGTAGGTTTTAACCTCCCTTTTTTTGCGTCTTTCTTCTTGTGTTTTCCCTGGCCTTCCCTGCATATACTAAATCAGGAGGTGAGCCTATGAAAATGCTACTTGAAGCTTCAGAATTAAGCAAAATACCCTCGGCATCCAATGAACTAATAGTCAAACAAATTAAATTGACAAACATCTCTACCACTTATATTAGTGATCTAAAACTTCTTATCTTAGATAATCCTGTTCCTATTGTAGAGAGTGCCATTATAAGAGAACGAGGAGCCTTGTCTTTTGAAGGAAATATTACACTTTTAGAAATGGGAAATCTAGCACCAGCAGAAACAGCTTATTTTGAGTATACCTTCAAATCCACCCCCGAATTTCCTAGTCTCTCTAATAATATTCTTCTCACTTATTATGATGACTGTACAGGAATAAATTCGACTAGTCAGCTCAATCACTTACTAAATCCTTCATCGAATAGTCAATAAAATATCTTGAGTGTTGAGAAAATGACCCCAAAAATGGCATATTATTAGCTTTCAAAGCTAATAATATGCCATTTTTAAAAGACCTTAAGGATGTCAATCTGAGTTTCTTTATAAAGATTAATGTAACGTTCGCCTATCTTTACAATAGGCCTATGAAGCGCATGGGATTGAATAAAAGCAACTTGTGCAATCTCATCTGTACTCAGAAGAACAGATGCACCAATATAGTAATTTATTACATTTGTACAAAACTCTAAAAGCATTGTCTTATCAAACTGTTTCACTTTCTCATTCTTTA
>JAEZKI010000288.1 GCA_023415525.1 Bacillota bacterium
GATTTTATCTTTTACATTTTCATTGATGGTTTGAACAATTTTATTCTTTTTAAAGTAGGTGCGCGTAATAAACTGTGTATATTGGAGATTCACGCCATCTTGTTCATAGTTACTATCATTGGTAAACTCCACATAACCATAGAGGGAAAGGTTTCTAGGTTTACTATCTTCATTGGTGAGGCGTGTATGCCAAACTTCATGGGTTTTACCAAGAGGCACATAGTAAAGTGTCTCTGTTTTAATGTTAGCATAACGTGAGAACATTTTGGTATAAGCTGTACCATGATGGCAGCGACTTTCATAGGCTTCTAAACTTTTGCCCACAGGTTGCCAAGAGCCAGACCAAAAATCCTGACTTTCATGATCACGTATGTAAATATAACGGCCAGGTTGGTCACAGTTAATTGCATTAAAACGGTAGCGGATAAGGCGTCCGTTAGCTCCTGATTTTACAAAACTATATCCCCCTGCATTGTTGGATATGATGGCACCGTATTCTGGAGAACCCAGATAGTTGGCCCAAGGGGCAGGTGTATTGGGCTGGGTAATAACATATTCTTTATGTTGTTCATCAAAATAACCAAAGTTCATTCTTTATCTCTCCTTATAGAAGTTTTTGAAAATTATAGCTAAGTTTATCATATATCAGTCATTCTTCTTTCGCTACTCCTCTTGAATAATTCGGCAAATTTGACCACTTTCAAACAAATAATTCCATTAAAAAAGACGTCTTCTTTAAAGGTAAAAACTTAAAAGAAAACGTCCTCTTTCTATGACAAAGCCTGAAAAAGGGCTTTAAATGACTTTATTTAAAAAGGCTATGGTGCGTTCTTGCTTAGGGGAAGTGAATACTTCCTCAGGTTTTCCTTCCTCTACAATAACACCTTCATCCATAAAGATAACGCGATCTGCTACTTCACGGGCAAAGTTCATTTCATGGGTTACGATAATCATGGTCATACCTTCGTCAGCTAATTGACGCATAACCCCTAGTACTTCACCTACCATTTCAGGATCTAATGCACTAGTAGGTTCATCAAAAAGCATCAAATCAGGTTCCATGGCTAAAGCCCGAGCTATGGCTACACGTTGTTGTTGTCCTCCAGAAAGATTACTGGGATATTCATTGGCTTTATCAATAAGTCCTACTCTCTCTAAGAGGGTACGTGCCTTTTTTTCTGCAGTCGCTTTATCCATTTTTTTACGATCAATAGGTGCCATCATAATATTATTAAGGACGTTTAAATGAGGAAATAAATTAAATTGCTGAAAAACCATACCAATATTTTCACGAATTTTATTAATGTTAGCATGTTTATCGGTAATTATATAATCATCTACGATAACAGTGCCAGAGGTGGGTTGTTCTAAGGAATTGATACAACGTAAAAAAGTACTTTTGCCAGAACCAGAGGGCCCAATGAGACAGACAACTTCGCCTTCATGAACTTCTAGATTAAGGCCACGTAAGACATCAAGTCCTCCAAAACTCTTATGGAGGTCACTAACGCTGACTTTTACCATATGCTAGCCTCCTTTCAATAATCTTTGATAATTTAGAAAGTAACCAAATGAGAAGAAAGTACATAATGGCTACCATAGTCCAAATTTTAAAGGATTCAAAGTTAACAGAAACAATAAGTTTACCTGTTTGCGTCAATTCACGCATTCCAATAACAGATAAAATAGAAGTATCCTTTAAGGTAATAATAAATTGATTGACTAAAGAAGGAACCACAATACGTATAGCTTGAGGCATAATAATCTTTTGCATAGCTCGACTATAAGGTAGGCCTAAACTTCTTGCAGCTTCCATTTGCCCTTTATCAATAGCTAAAATACCACTACGGAAGATTTCGGAAAGGTAAGCACCTGCATTGAGACTTAAAGTAATGATCCCGGCAATGTCCGCTGTTAGACGAAAATTTAAGGCTTGTGTTATACCAAAATAAACAAAGAAGGCTTGCACCAACAAAGGGGTACCACGAATCAAGTCAATATAGCAAGTGGCAATAAAACGTAAACTCTTTTTTGAGGAAATGGCCATAAAACAGGTAATTAGACCAAGTATTGTAGCAAAAACAAGGGAAATCAAAGTAATTTTTAATGTAACTCCCATGCCTTGTAATAGGCGAGGGAGACTTTCTATTAATAGCTCAAAAAAATTCATAGTTTTACTCCTGAATATATTTGTCTAGTATTTTATCATAAGTACCATTGGCTTTTACATGTTCTAGGCCGTCATTAAACATTTGAAGCAGTTCAGCATTGGCATCTTTAGCAACAGCAAAACCATAAGAAGACCCCTTCTCCTTTTCTGTTACGATCTTGAGTCCAACATTTTGTGTAATGGCATAACCTAAAACAGGATAATCTTCAAAGCAAGCTACAGTATTACCAAGTTTAACATCCTCATAAAGATTAGCAGAGTCCTCAAAATAAACAGTCTCAAAGCCATATTGGCTTGCAATAGATTCTGCAAAAGTAGCACCTTCTGTTCCCGTCTTAACAGCCACTTTTTGACCAGCTAAATCGTCATAACTTTTAATCGTTTCGTTTTCTGCGGCAATACCCATTACAACTCCAGAATCAAAGTAAGGTTCAGAAAAATTAAATTTTTGCTTTCTTTCGTCTGTAATACTCATACCTGCAATGACACCATCTACTTGTTTAGCTTCAAGGGCTTGAACCGCTGCATTAAATCCAAGTGCTTGTAGCTCATACTTAAAACCTTGATCTTTGGCAATGGCTTCTAGAAGTTCAATATCTACTCCAACAAATTTACCACTTTTATCTTCAAATTCGAAGGGAGCAAAGGTTGTATCGGTAGCAATGGTATAGACTTTACCCTCTCCGGTATTTTTACTTTGCCCACATCCTGCTAAAGCAAAGGCAGTGGTAATGGTCATAAAACTTAACAAAGCAATTTTAGATAGTTTCATAGTTTTAATCTCCTTCTATTTTTTTCAGTATTATATCACTTAATTAATAAATTTACAAATATTCTTAACCAGTATAAGGCTATAAAACGACAAAGAAATACTTTTTATTTAAATAAAATCAAAACAATTTATTATTATTAAAGTTTAAAAATTTACATTTTATAGTCCATAAGGTATAATTTTTAATAATGGGTAAGGTAACCAAAAAATCTCCAAAGGAGTGAAAAAATGAATGAACCTGTACAAGTTGTAGACCGTGTACTGGATATTATTGAACAATTGGCAGAAGCTTCAGGTCCCATGGGGCCTACTAAGCTAGCAGAAGCTACAGGGCTTAATAAAAGTTCAGTATACCGTTTATTAAGTACTTTATTAGCCCGTCGCTATGTGGAGAAGAATCAAGAAGATGGAACATATTATATAGGACCGAAACTGATTGAGGTTGTTAGCTGTTATATTAATAGTTTAGAGCTTCAGACAGAAGCAAGGCCCTACTTAACGGAATTAGCCCGAGAATTAAACTTGACGACTCATTTGGGCATTTTAGATGGCTATGAAGTGGTCTATGTAGAGAAACTGGATAACCTTCCCTCTGTACGCCTTTATGCCAATATTGGGTACCGTGTACCTGCCTACTGCTCTTCACTTGGTAAGTGCCTCCTTTCCTGTTTATCCCGGGAGGAGCTTAAACGGACATTAAAGGAATGTACCTTTATACCTTATACAACTAAAACGATTACAGATTTGTCTACTTTGCAGCTACACTTGCGAGAAGTACGTAAACAAGGCTGGGCTATGGATGATGAAGAGTCTGAGGA
>JAEZKI010000312.1 GCA_023415525.1 Bacillota bacterium
AAATGATATAATTTAAATTTGATTAAATTGTAATGCATTGAAAATGTTAACTTTATGTTAATAAATAGTATATTAAGTAAAGATTTGTAAAAAGTTCTTGAAATATACAGGACATCTGAATACAATAGTTGAGAGACCGATCTTACAGCATGACGTAAGTCAATACAGAGTTTAAGTTAAAAGGAGATTAATATGAAAAAATTAGTGGCAATGCTTATGGCAGCAACAGTATTAATGGGGATGGCTACAGGATGCGGAAACTCAAAAGCTCCAGTTGAAACCCCAGTTGAACAAGGCTCAGAAGGAAAAAACATTGACAAATTAACCGTTGCCTTTGTACCTTCAAGAGATCCAGAAGAAATCGTTACAGCAACAGAACCTCTAAAAGGCCTATTAAAAGACGAGTTAGCTAAGCAAGGTTACAACGTAGGTGAAGTAGATATTACCGTTGGAACAAACTTTGAAGCAGTAGGTGAAGCACTTAGTGCTGGAACAGCAGATGTTGGTTTAATTCCAGGGGGTACCTATGTTTTATATGACGATGGGGCAGAACCTATTTTAACAGCAACACGTGATGCCTTAAACAAAGACTCTGATAATGCAAAAGACTGGAATGATGGAAAAGCAACAGAAGTAACTGAAAAACAAGCTGTATCTTATCGTTCTCTAATTATTGCAGGTCCATCTAAAAAAGGCCAAGCCCTTGCAGCAAAAGTAAATGCAGGACAAGAATTAACATGGGAAGATTTAAACTCAGCAAACTGGAGTATTATGTCTACAACTTCTCCAGCAGGTTATATTTACCCAGCTTTATGGTTACAAGAAAGATATGGTAAGGCTCTCACTGATTTAGAGAATGCTGTACAATCTGATTCATATGGTAGTGCTATGGCAAGACTTGCATCTGGTCAAGTGGATATCGTATTAGGTTATGCAGATGTACGTCGTGATAATGAAGCAAAATGGACGGAAGAATTTTCTAGAACAGCATCTATTTGGGATGAAACCAATGTTATTGGTGTAACACCAGCTATTTATAACGACACAGTAAGTGTAAGTACAACATCTGAAATTATGGATGATGCCTTTAAGAAAGCACTTCAAACTGCATTTATCAACATTGGTAATACACCAGAAGGTCAAGAAGTTATTGCTATTTATAGCCATAAGGGATATCAAGTAGCAAATCCTTCAGATTATGATAATGAACGTGCTGCTCAAAAATTAATTCAAGAGCTTAATGCATCTAAATAATGAAGAGCAATAAAAAATAATGGGTGAGTTTTTAACTCCCCATTATTTTTGCAATAAGACTAGATTTCTATACTAAAAATAAAACTTATATCTTGATTAATTCAAAGAAAGTGGAGCGTCATATGATTAAATTTGATAATGTAAGTAAAGTTTATCCTAACGGATTTAAGGGACTTAAAAATGTATCGCTTGAGATTGAACAAGGTGAATTTGTAGCGATTATAGGACTTTCAGGAGCAGGGAAGTCAACGCTTATACGAACGATTAATCGCGTACACGAAATTTCAGAAGGAACTTTAACAGTGGATGGAATCAATGTCAGTGACTTAAAAGGGAAATCACTTAGAAGATTTCGCCGAGGAATTGGTATGATTTTTCAATCTTTTAATTTGGTTACACGTACAACAGTTATTAAAAATGTTTTAACCTCTAATATCCCAGATTTACCTTTTTGGCGTGTAGTATTAGGGGCTTATCCTAAAGCTCATAAAGTAGCAGCCTTAGAAGCTTTGGATAAAGTAGGTATTTTAGATAAGGCTTATGTAAGAGTCGACCAACTTTCAGGTGGTCAACAACAACGTGTGGCACTTGCCCGTACATTAGCACAACATCCTAAAATTATGTTAGCAGATGAGCCTGTTGCAGCTCTTGACCCTGTTACAGCTAAACAGGTTATGGATGACTTTAAGCGTATCAATAAAGACATGAATATTTCGGTCCTTATTAATATTCATCATGTGGACTTAGCTCTTGAGTATGCAGACCGTGTCATTGGTATTCGTGCAGGAGAAGTGGTTTATGATGGTCCAAGCAGTCAAGTGACAAAAGAAGTATTAGACCAAATCTATTGTGGTCAACAAATAGAGACAATGGAGGAAGGTAATGAGTTGGTACGATAAAATTTTTCCACCTAAGAAAATCACTTTAAGTGATGGGAGAGACGTATTAGAACCCCGTTCACGTATGCCACTTATTATTCTTTTAGTGGTAATTGCAGCATGGATTTCTGTTGAGATTACAGGCTTTGATTTGGCCAAGCTTATTAAAAGAGGTAAGTATTTTTTTGATATTTTAAAACAAATGGTGCCACCTGATACAAGTTATTTACCTGTTATATGGGAACCTTTATTTGATACCATAAAAATGTCTTTATTGGGTTCAATAATAGGGGCTCTAGTGGCTGTACCTGTTGCCATTTTAGCAGCTAGTAATATTGTTAAAAATAGATTGATTCTTTCTATTACCCGTTTATTTTTAAGTTTAGTAAGGACAATGCCTACTCTTGTTATTGCCTTAATTGCTACTTATATTTTAGGATTAGGGACATTAGCAGGGACAATGGCAATTGCTGTTTTTACTTTTGCTTATATTGGTAAGCTTTTATATGAACAGATTGAAACAGTAGATATGGGGGCTTATGAAGCTATGGAAGCTATGGGAGCTAATAAGCTTCGTGCCTTTTTAGCAGCTATTGTACCTCAAGTTTTACCGAGCTATATAGCCAATTGCCTGTTTTGCTTTGAAGGAAATGTGCGTTATGCCTCTATCCTAGGTTATGTAGGAGCAGGTGGATTGGGTCTTATTTTAAATGAAAAGATTGGCTGGCGCCAATATAGCAGTGTAGGAATGATCCTTGTTACTTTATTTATTGCTGTTATGCTTATAGAAGCTATAAGCCACTATCTACGTAAAAAACTAACTTAAAGGAGGGGAAGAGATGAGAGAAGAAATTAAAAAGCAACTGGAAAAGCAACCTAAAAGGTGGATTTTTCAGATTCTTTGTGCCCTCATTTTTGTAGGCTTTGTAGCTTGGTCTAGCAGTACCGTCAAGTTTACAGGTTTAGCAGAAGGGGGATTAGGGATTGCACAAAATATTATAGGGGGAATTTTTAACCCTGATCTTGATTTGTTATTTAACTTAACCTCTCAAGGTGTGCCTTATCTTTTACTAGAAACCATGTGTATTGCCTTTTTAGGAACTATTGTAGGAGCCATTTTAGCCATTCCTATAGCCTTTTTAAGTGCTACAAATATTGTTCCTAAGCCTATTGCCTTAATCGGACGTTTATTTATTATGGCGGTAAGAACAATACCAGCCTTTGTCTATGGACTCATGTTTATCCGTGTAACAGGAGCAGGTCCTTTTGCTGGACTATTAACCATGTCTCTTTGTTCCATTGGAATGGTTTCAAAAATGTACATTGAAGCCATTGAAGATATAGATATTCGTATTTTAGAGTCTTTAGATGCTTGTGGCTGTACAACTTTCCAAAAAATAAGATATGGGATTATCCCACAGCTCATGCCAGATTTTACCTCTACTATTATTTATCGTTTTGATATGAATTTAAGAGATGCCACTG
This sequence comes from Bacillota bacterium, assembly GCA_023415525.1. Classification (GTDB taxonomy): domain Bacteria; phylum Bacillota; class Clostridia; order Lachnospirales; family Cellulosilyticaceae; genus Sporanaerobium. Next base: position 3,618 of record JAEZKI010000312.1, read on the forward strand.
TTTTAGGGCTAGTAGGAGCAGGTGGAATTGGGGCACCTTTAATTTTTGCGATGAATGCCTATAAGTGGAATCAGGTAGGGGCTATTTTAACCGGCTTGATTATTTTAGTACTCATCATTGAATGGCTTTCTGGCAAAATTCGTGTGAAGTTAGCAAGGGGGTAAAAGATGAAAAAGCAACTTAAAATCTATTATACCTCAGACACACATGGTTATCTTTTTCCAACAGATTATATCAGTAAAGAAGAAAGAGGAATGGGTGTTTTAAGCTGTGCCAGTGCCTTTCAAAAAGATGGAAATACCCTTATTTTAGATGGGGGAGACACCATACAAGGCTCAGCCTTTGCAAAATATCTTCAAACCCATCCTGAAGAAGGGGGACTCCTTTCAGAAGTCTTTAATGCAGCAGGCTATGATTATGTAACTTTGGGAAATCATGATTTTAATTATGATTACAAAGGTGCCTACAACTACTTAAGTCATTTAAAAGCCCAGTGTTTATTAGCTAATGTAGTGGATCATAAGGGAGAACTAGGTATTAAGCCTTATAGTATTCATACCCTTGAAAATGGCTTGAGAGTTGGTATCGTTGGATTAGTGACAGACTATGTGAATATCTGGGAAAAACCAGAACATCTCAAGCATTTAGAAGTTAAGGATACTTTTGAGGCAGCTGACCGTGTTTTAAAAGAAATCAAACCTCTTTGTGATATCACACTGGCTATTTACCATGGTGGCTTTGAAGCAGACTTAGAAACAGGTAAACCCTTAGCTAAAGGTAAAGAAAATGTGGGCTATCGCCTCTGTAAGGAGTTAGATTATGATGTGCTATTAACGGCCCATCAACATATGCCAGTAGAGGGAAGAGAGCTTTTTGGAACGTATGTATTACAGCTTCCAGCCTATGCAACGAAGTATGCTCGTCTGGATATAACCATAGGAAAAGACTATAAGAAGATCACCTCTCAGTGTCTTGCCCCTCATCCTGTAGCTTTAGATAAAGTCCCTGAAAGGTGGCTACATGTGCAAGAAAAAGTACAAGAATGGCTGGATCAAAAAGTAGGGCGTTTTTCAGAAGCTATACCCCCTTTAAGTAAACTTGAACTAGCTCTTCAGGGGTCAAAATTAGCTGATTTTTGTAATAGGGTACAATTAGCTTATACAGGTGCTGATTTTTCTTGTACAAGTCTAGGAAATTATCCCATAGGATTTAATCAAGAGGTTACAACAAGGGACATTATGGCAGCCTATCAGTTTCCTAATACTATTAAAGTGTTAGAAGTAGATCAAAGTATTTTAAAACAAGCACTGGAACGTGTTGCAGAGTACTATACCCTAGAAGAAGGTAAAATTACTATTTCAGATAGTTTTATTCATCCTAAGGTAGAACATTATAATTACGATTTTTTTGCAGGCTTTAACTATACCTTTGACATGACTAAACCTATAGGTGAGCGTGTCACTCAAATAACTATTAATGGAGAGCCTCTAGAAGATAAAAAATATACTTTGGCAATGAGTGATTATAGAGCAACAGGAACTGGTGGCTATGAATTTTATACCACATGTCCTCTTGTTAGAGAATATGGAGTAGATATACAGGAACTTATCATTTCATATATTTGTGAGAAAAAGAATATCACTCTTAGTGATGAAAAAGTTTTTCAACTTCTAAAGAATTGCTTGACTAACTGATGAAAATCAGTTAGGGCAATTCTTTTTTTTGTCCTCCTAGCTCTTTCCTTTCTTTGAAACGTGAGTAGAAATTAAGTTGATGTGAGTTTGGTTGGAACAAATCTTTATTTTGGTTTGCTTTTGTGGTTTAATGTTGATTTTATTTTCTAAATAGAGTAGAATTTTAATGAGAAACTATATTCAAAGATTAGAAGGAGAAGCTATGGAGAATAAGGAATTCCATCATTTTTCGGATAAAATGCGCATTATTCAAGAGCTAGTACCAGGTAAGCAAATTACATTAGCTCATGTGATAGCCAGTCCAGATGCTATTTTGTATCAAAAGTTAGGGTTAGATCCTGTCATCGACTATGGGAAGTCAGCTATTGGAATTGTCACATTGACACCTAGTGAGACGGCCATTATTGCAGCAGATATTGCCCTTAAAACAGCAGGAATAGAGATTGGTTTTGTAGATCGCTTTAGTGGGACATTGATTGTTACAGGAAGCCTTTCGGAAGTGGAAACGGCCATAGAAGCCGTAGCACAGTATGTGCAAGAAAAACTAGGGTTTACGGTATGTGAAATAACACGTACTTAGGAGGAAGGATGAAAAAGATACTTTTAATTGGAAGAAGTGGTAGTGGGAAAACCACTTTAAAGCAAGCACTAAAACGACAGCCTCTTCATTATGAAAAAACGCAAGCTATAGATCATCAAGAGTGGGTTATAGATACACCTGGAGAATACATAGAGACGAAACACTTAGGTTATCCTTTAGCACTTTATGCCTATGAGGCAGATGTAGTAGGTTTAGTCATAAGTGCCTTAGAACCTTACTCCCTCCTGAGCCCCAATATAACCTGTATGGCTAATCGGGATGTCATTGGTATTGTGACACAAATGGATCAAAAGGCAGCTAATCCTCATTTAGTAGCAAGCTGGTTAAGGCTAGCAGGATGCAAAAGAATATTTTTTATAAGCTCCTACACAAGAGAAGGTGTAGAAGAGCTCCTAGAGTATTTAGAAGCCCAATAAAAGAAGTAATGGAGGATTGAGAAGACAAACCATTACTTCTTTTTTAGTAGAATGAAAAATTGAAGGGAATAAATGGTTATAAAGGTAATGTTAACAAAATCTTAGTTTGAAATCAGTTTATTATGGGCTATAATATAAAAAACTCCTTTTAAGGGGGAAGCAGCAAGGCATTTTCATAGCGTATTTTGAAGGTAGAAGGGAAAGAATATGAAAGAAAATTTTTATGACTATTATTTTAGCTGGTATACGAAGGATTATAGAAAAATACTTATCCCAGAGTTGCAACCTTCTATAGAAAGAAGCCTTCAAGAAGTATGGGAAAAGGAACA
>JAEZKI010000020.1 GCA_023415525.1 Bacillota bacterium
GTCAACGCCTTTGTGACAGCCACTCAATCTTTAGAATTTCCAACTAATGCCCAAATCTCACCTGCGACCAATATGCTAATGGATGCTGTCAAAGTGGCTCTTGCTGATGATAAAAATACTCAGATTACCTCTACTTATGAAAGTTTAACACTACCTGTTACTGAAGAGGCACTTAATGTTCCTATGGATCCTTTAAATCCTGGTTCAGAAAGTGAAAATAACGTTTCCGCTAATGTACCTGTTGAACCAGAAAATCAGCAAGCCGCAGATTCTGACGTTCATACCTCTATTATGGAAGAACAAGTTATCGAACAATAATAAAAAGACCTGTTATGAAAAAAGTTAGGTTATCCCCCTGGATACATGCTCTTTTTATAATAGGTCTTATTTTTTCAGACTTCATTCTAACTATTTGTGGTATAATAAACATAATTTACTATTAGTCTTATACGAGGTGTATGTATGTTAACGGATTGGATTTTAAAAAAAGTATTTAAGGGTTCTGTAGACTATAAAAAAGCAGAAACCCGTAGTCAAATCGGCTATTTATCGGGTTTAGTTGGTATTTTCGTTAATACCTTTCTTTTTGTGCTAAAGCTTGTAATAGGCTTACTTTCTTCTTCTGTTGCTATTCTTGCTGATGCTTTTAACAATTTATCCGATGCAGCTTCTTCTATCATTACTATCATTGGCTTTAAGTTATCCACTAAACCTGCCGATAGGGAACATCCTTACGGCCATGGGCGAATTGAATATATCTCTGCTCTTGTTATTGCCTCTTTAGTATTGGTTGTGGGTTTTCAATTCATAAAAACTTCTATTACTCGCATTTTTCATGGAGAGCCTGTTGTCTTTAGTCTAATACCCTTCTGCCTCCTTTTTGTTTCTATCTTTTTTAAATGGTGGCTAAGTCATTTTAATAGGCTATTGGGCAATAAAATTAACTCCCAATCCTTAAAGGCAACAGCCACTGATTCAATGGGAGATGTGTTTACTACTTCGGTTGTTGTTCTCTCCTTCTTAGCTTCTCGTTTTACAACCTTTCCTATTGATGGCTATGTAGGTGCTTTTGTGGCTTTAGTTATCCTTTATGCTGGTTTTAACCTGATTAAAGAAACCCTTAACCCCCTCATTGGAGAAGCTCCTGATGAAGAACTGGTTCAAGCCCTAACGGAAGGCGTTCTCTCCTATGACTATATTTCTGGTGTACATGATCTCATTGTTCATAATTATGGCCCTGGTCGTATCATGGCTTCTCTTCATGCCGAAATCCCAGCAGATATTCCTATTATGACCATCCATGATATTATTGATACGGCAGAGCGTGAACTTAGCAAGGCCCTTCACTTACATTTAGTCATCCACATGGACCCTATTTGTGTGGCCTCGGAAGAAGTGGCTAAGGTACGCAGTGAAGTAGATAAAATCATTAAGTATAACCCTCTTATCCAATCAATGCATGATTTTCGCTTTGTGGGACAAGGTGAAAAGAAAAATTTGATTTTTGATATTGTGGTAGATGCTTATCATTTAGATAAGGTTATGTCTGAAGAAGAACTGAAAAAAAGCATTACAGCTTCTGTTCAGGAACAACATCCCGACTATAACTGTATCATTACCATTGATAAATGTTATCTTCATAGCCCTAAATAAAGGCCCCTATCACTCCTAATAGGTGAGTGATGGGGCCTAGTCCACCTTCTTATGTTGTAAATTATTGAAATATAATATATTTTAGTATATTTATAGATAATTTAGGATTCTAATCTTATGTCATTCATGGTAAACTGCCTAAAAAAGGTAGGGTGACTTAATAATGACTATTAAATTCTTAAAAAAACCTTTGGTTTTTCCCATTCGATTTAAAATTATTCTTATTGGTATGCTTTCTGCTATGCTTCCTCTTTTTATTGTTACTACTGTTTTTTCTTCTATTTCCAAAAAAGCCCTCTATCATACCAGTACCCAATTAACCACTGAAATTGTAGCACAAACATCTATTAATCTTAATAGTTTTATGACAGATGCTCAGAATGCTCTCTATAATTTAGGTATTGTAGATATTTCTCAAGGGGGACTTTTAACCAAATATTATTCGCGTAATTCTCAAGACCAATTAATAGCCATAGATATTATTGAAAAGGAAGCCGCTTATCTTTGTAACCTAAATGACTCCATTAGTGACGTCTTTGTAGTCTTTGATGATCAGCGTATTATTGGAAACACACAAAAGTTAGACAAAGATGCCCTACTTTCCCTCAAAGATACTGTTTCTACTAGCTCCTTCACCTGGGTTACAGCAACTCTTAATGAAATGCCTCTTGTTTTTCTTATTAAAAGACTTGATGCTCCTGCTGGTATGGGTTCTTGTACCCTTATGGCTACAGTCAACCTAAAAAATATGTTTAGTAGCCTAGAAAATATCCATTTACTAGAAGACTCCCAATTTCTCATTACCACCGAAAAAGGTATTCCTCTCTCTCTTACTACATTAAATGAGGAGCAACCCTTGCCTACTTTCTGGGAAACCTTAGATAAAGATTTAGACTTTCAAACCTTTACACTTCAGAATACACTTTTTACTTGTACTAAGCTTATTAATGGCTGGTTTGCTATCACCCAAACACCTGA
>JAEZKI010000113.1 GCA_023415525.1 Bacillota bacterium
AAGCTGGATTGTGGTAGCTATCTAAAAAGAAAACAAAGACTACAGATGTTCTTAGCTCATTTTTTGCATAATAAAATAAGGTCATGCCTATATATTTTATTAAACAAACTCTTTTTCCTTAAGCTAAGATTGTCTTCATTTCCTTCTCCTTTTCTCTCTTAAATAATTGCTTATAGTGTACCTTATTTAACCAGGTATTTCAATATGTAATTTGACTTTTGTTTTTGTATAGAAATATTCATAAAATCAAATTTTTACGAACTACAATGAAATAAAAAAGGCAGAACCTATGTTCTGCCTATAAAGTCATATAAATTATGCTTTTACTACGTTTTCAGCTTGAGCGCCACGAGGACCTTGAGTAATATCGAATGTTACTTTTTGTCCTTCTTCAAGAGATTTGAAACCATCACCTTGGATAGCTGAGAAATGTACGAATACATCGTCTCCTTCTTCTCTAGAAATAAAACCAAAACCTTTTTCTGCGTTAAACCATTTAACTGTACCTGTCATGTAGGTACCTCCTAATATAAATTTTGTAGTTGTTGTAAATAAAAATTCACATATTATTACAGATTATATGGCATTATCGATATAATCTCTAATAACATGTGAAATCTATAAACATATACCAATTACTTATTTAGTATAATTCACCAAAGCCTAATTGTCAAGATTCATTTCCCTTGTCCTCTTATGTTTACAAGAAAAAAAGAGAGAGCAAAACCTTGGCTAAAAAGGTCATTACTCTCTCTTTACTTCTCAGAATCCTTTTAATTATCGTTCATTCTCAATAAAACTTTTCATGGTCTCCTTATCCATAGCCCCAGGAATATATTGGGTAATATATCCTTCTTTATCAATGATTAGAGTGGAAGGAAAGGCATTAATCCCATATTGGTAAAGCATAGCCCCCTCTTTATCAAAAACTACAGGGAAGGTATAGCCTTCTTCTTCTAAAAAGCTTTTAATATGCTCTTCGGAGCCTTCTCGACCTACATCCGGGGAAGCAATCCCTAGCATAACCACATCCTCTTGATTTTGATTATACTCCTGGTAGAGCTCCTCTATATCAGGCATTTCTTTCCTACAAGGAGGACACCAGGTTGCCCAAAAGTTAAGAAAAATGGTTTTTCCTTTGTAATCACTCAGGGTATGAGTCTCACCATACTGGTCATACAAAGTAAAATCGATAGGACTTACTTTTGGGGGGGCTTCTTGATTTTCTTCCTCTTGAGCTTGCTCAGAACTTATACTCTCCGAGCGCGTATCAGGTGTAGTAACCTTTAGTTGCTTATTTATATTCGTCACACCCGTAAATACCATTATGGCACCTGCAATAAGGATGAAGGCTCCACTGATTCTTTTAATCCACATCATCTGAGCCTTTACCTTATCAAATTGCTTAAAGAGTTTGTGGTAAAAAAGTGAAGTCAAAATAAAAGGTACTATAAAACCTATGGTATACACTGCAATCAAAAAAAGTGCAGCTGATGTACTTTCTGAACTAGAAGCCATAATCAATACAGATGCTAAAATAGGGCCAATGCAAGGTGTCCAACCTAAACTAAAGGTAAACCCTAATACAAGGGCTGTTAATGGCGACATAGTCTTTGGCTTAATATGTAGTCTTTTCTCTCTATTTAAAACATCTAGCCTAATAACACCTAAGTAGAACAGACCCATAAATAGAATAAGCATCCCACCAATCAATTGGATGATATATTTATTGGTATTAAAAAACGTACTGAGTGCATGAAGAGATGAACCTAATATAAAGAAAGTGGTAGAGATGCCCAGTGTAAAAAACAGTGTATTTATGACCAATGTCCCTCTCTTAAACTCAGCTTTTTCTATCTCCTCTATCTGAGTACTATTGGAAAGTACACTTAAATAAATAGGTAGTATAGGTAATATGCAAGGTGAAAAAATCGATAAGACACCCTCAATGAAAACAATAAAAAGATTTATATTTTCCACTCACATTCCTCCTTTGTAACTTTTACTTATTGTTAATCCATTATTTAATTTCTACTTGACACATTTTCATAGCCTCTAGAGCAATGCTGTGACTCTCAGGTGTCACGCCTGCACAGCAGCTGGCATCCACCTTAATGATCGCCTCAGGCATAAAGCTTCTAAGAAGCATGGCATTGGCAATCACACAAATATCTGTACAAAGCCCTACTAGCTCGATACTTATCTCTTCTCCAGTAAATTGGCTTCGTAAGGTACTTGCTAAAGCTTCACTCCCAAAAATGCCTTTTTCAAATACAAGTCTTCTCTCTGTCTTAGCTTGTAGCTCTTCCACCCATTGCTTTATATCCTCCTGAAACTCCCATCCTTTAGAATTTTTTACACAGTGTACTACAGGAAGCTTACGTCCTTCCTGTGTTTCCAAGTATTGGGGCGTATGCGTATCCTTTGTAAAAAAGATAGCGTTATTTTTTTTGACGTACTCCTTTATTTTACGGATTACAGCTGGAACGATCCTTACAGCTTCCTCACTTCCCAATGTGCCATCTATAAAATCCTTTTGCATATCTATGACAACTAAAATCTCCTCCATCTCCTTCACCCCCTTTTTATCGATTAATCTTATTATATCAGCTACACCCTCTCAGATATAGTCTTTCCTTTTTTTATTAAATTAACATTTCTTCCTCTAGGAAACCCTAGGTTTCTTTGGGCATTGACAAATACGACAGAGAGGAATTCTCTCTATATTCCCCATAGCCTAGAAAAGTAAAAAAGCACCCTTTCCTAAAGACTAGAACAAAAGTGTCCCTAGGCACGTATTGGTTCGCGAAGTAGTGAAAGTGTAGCCTACGAATTTCCCTACAAGATAAAAAGAGAGGTATCTTATTAAATTTAGATACCTCTTAACTTTTTATTGGATGATTTGATTAAGTAAACTACTATTCCTTGAAAAGGTTATCAATTTGTTCTACCATTTTATTGATTTTAGCAATTTGCTCACCCATATGCATAATGTCTGTAACATTACTTTGTACCATAGATGCAATATTCGTAAACTCTTCATTCTCAACTTGTATGTTGCTAGCAATATCCTCGTTAATAACAAGGGTATCTCTAATAACCTCTGCTTGCTTACGATGTGCTTCATTCATTGCTTCTATCCCCTTAATCGATTCATGAATTAAGTGAGCCATTTCTTCTAAGCCACCAAAAGCATTTGCAAAGTGTTGGTTTTGCTGAGTCAATTTCTGTGAATTGTTGGCTACAAATTGGGCCATTTCATCCACACTATCTTGAACTTTACTAATAACCTTTTGAATTGTATCTAAGGAAACTTTTGTACCATTAGCCAGATTACTTACTTCATGAGCAACTACTGCAAACCCCCTTCCAGCCTCTCCTGCCCTAGCCGCCTCAATGGAGGCATTCAAGGCCAATAAGTTTGTGGAAGACGAAATATCATCAATGATATTAAAGGCCACATCTATTTCTCTAATGGCTTCAGACAGCTTTTCTGCTACCGTAATGGTATTAGCCATGGAAACTACTACTTCTTGATTAACAGATTGAAGGGTACTTAACATCTGTTCATTAGACTCAGATTTTTGCAAGAGATTGCTGGTAGCTTTTTCTACGTACTCTACCTTCTCATTAACTAAATTCCCCCACCTCTTTAGCTCATCAAGATTAACTAAACTCTCTTCCGACTTTTTGCTTAGTTGGTTACTGTTTATAAGGAGCGTTTCACTGGTTGCTGAAAGTTCTTCAGCTGAAGCACTTTCATTATCTGAAATCTGAGATAAGGCATTTCCTGAACTTAATAGTGTCTCAGATAGCTCTTTAGTGCGTGCAATAACCCCTTCAACACATTCTTTATTTTCCTCAATTTCCCTCTTTTTCATATTTACTAGAAAATATCCCATCAAATACATAAAGAAGAGAATCGTTAGAAATGCCATAGTAACACAAGTAGCTATAAGAATGACTTCTGGAATAAAAATGGAATCTTTAACAGGAAGTATGGTATCCATCCTAAAAAGAGCTGCTCCAATAAGGGATACGAAAAGCTCTATTTCCACTATAACAAGAAGTTTTAGGTCAATAAAAAATGCGATTAAGAAAACAAAATAAAAACAATATGCCCAACAATCCCTTGAAGGAATAGTATATAGGATAAAATTAAACTGAAAAAATAAAACACTCATCAAAAAGACTTTTCCAAGCTTTACCCAATTAGGTTTCAATTTCTCAACATGATCTTCTAGGATATACGATTTTTTTATAATAACTTGTCCTAGCAGTAAACAAAGCATACAAATAAAAGCAAATAACCCCAACAATGCCCATGGTGTATCAGGATAGAAACCGAGCTTTTTTAAAATCAAAAAGATGATTCCGCCAAATGTAGTGCTTCCAGTAACTAAAAGTATAACCAACTTATAAATCTTATTCATATATTCTTCAATAACATGATTCATAAGCATTTCTCCTCTCTATAAGTAGATTAAAACCTTATTTTCTTAAGATTACCTCTATCTGTTCTAACATGTTGTTAATCTTTGAAATTTGTTCAATCATATATGTAATGTCTTGTGCATTGCTTTCCACCATAGATGCAATATTGGTAAATTCCTCATTTTCAACTTGAATACTCTTCGCAATATCCTCGTTAATAGTAACTGTATTCACAATAACTTGGGATTGCTTACGCTGTGCTTCATTCATTGTTTCTATAGC
>JAEZKI010000181.1 GCA_023415525.1 Bacillota bacterium
GTCAATGGAATAAGATGGAAGTATGTAGTAAGGAGCGACACACAGTAGTAACTATGGACTTATAAGCTAGAAAAATAAAATGTAGCAAAACTGTCGTCGGTAGGAACTTTAAAATGTCGCCTTACAAGTTAGAAGTATGGATAGGGTAAACCGAGCCAAGAATGGCAAGGACTATATAATATGAGAAGAAGGTATAACATCACAAGATGGGGGATAGGTGAAAATGAAGAATATAAAATATGTTGTATTTAGCTTAATTTTCTTGATATTATCCTTAAATACTATGGCAGCAGAATACAAAATGTATGTGGATGGTAAAGAGTACAAGACATTAAATCCTATAATAGATGAGGATACAGAGACTTATATTTCATTAAGAGATTTTGCGAACATTATAGGGGGAGAATTAGCATGGGAGAATGCTTCAAAGACTGCAATGTTAGATACAGGATATTGGAGTGCTACATTTCAAATAGGTAATGACAAAATGCGTAAGATGGGACTTAATTGGAAATTAGAGCATAGGCCATTTCTAGAAGATAGTCGCCTATATATGAATATAGAGGATCTAAAGCTTATTTCTCTAAGCAAGGTAGAGTGGGATGAGAATAGGATTAATATAACGGTAATAGATACAAACACTTCCTATAGTTTCGAGGAATTAGTTCCAGATTTTTTAACAATAGATCGAATTGGTTTTGCTCCAGGCTCTTTAGCATATCCCCAATATATTTACTCACCAGAGGTAGTTCAAAAGATACTAAAACAATTTATAGAGAATAGATTTAAGGTATCAAGTAAACAACTTCTTAGTACAGGACCTGGTTATTATGATCTTTGCTCAAAAAATAATAGAATTTCATTAATAACTTTTTATGGCGAGAGTAGAGTAGAAATTGGTATGGTGACGTATGAACTTGAGAAACCATTAACGTTAACACCTTATAATCTTGTAGGAGAAAGTGATTACTAAACTAGGAAAGCTAATAAGAGAGAAAGTAAGAGCTATGAATGAGGTATTACTTATAGAAGATGAGGAAGCCTTAAGAAATGAAATTGGAAAATCATATTTTATGGAGGAAAATAATATGGAAGAATCATTATTTATTACACCACAAGGACATCAAGGTTTTTTAGCAAAAAACTTATTTAATGAAATGGGAAAGATTCAACGGGGTGCATTGGCATATATCGAAAAGAATGGTGGAGGACCAGAAGGTAACCATACCCATAGTGATAATCATATTTTTATTGTGGTAGACGGGGAAGTAAAGATTATTTTAGGAGAAAAATCCTATATAGTAAAAAAAGATGAGATGTTCATTGTAGATGGCATGATACCACATTCTATTTGGAATAATGGGGAAAATATTGCAAAGGTTATAAAAATATCTGTTGAACGCTAAATCAAATTTATGGAGGTAAAAATGGAATTCTCAAAAGATGAATTAATAGAGGCTAAAAGACAGATCGATTCAACATTGCATAAATTACATGAAACCGTAAAAACATTTGAATCTAAAGAAAATGCAAATAGATATAAATCTCAAATAACGTTAGCAAAAAGACGTATACAGGCATTTGAAATTGCAAATTATTTAATTGAAGATCAAATTAAAAAAACATATTAGTAAACAAAAAAGCTAAGAAGAGAGGAAGAAGGAGCTATGAAGCAGATATTACTTATAGAAGACGATGAAGCTTTAAGTAATGGGATTTGTTTAGCGTTAAAGTCATCAGAACTTATAGTAAGTCAGTGCTTTGATTTATGTTCTGCAAGAAAAGCTTATAAAGAGGAACACTTTGATTTACTGATATTGGATATTAATTTACCAGATGGAAGTGGATTAGCGTTTTTGCAAGAGGTGAAAAAGAGGCAAGGAACACCTGTTATTTTGCTCACAGCCAATGACCTAGAAACGGATATTGTAATGGGACTGGAGCTAGGAGCAGATGACTACATAACGAAGCCTTTTAGTCTAGCCATACTGCGTGCTCATATACATGCTCGCTTACGCCAAGTAGAGGCTACAAAAGAAAAGGGTATACATATTGATGACTTTTACTTTGATTTTAATCAGATGGCCTATTATAAAAAGGATGTACCTATTGAACTGAGTAAAACGGAACAGAAGCTTTTAAAGCTACTGGTGTGTAATCGTCCCAATGTTTTATCAAGAGGGGATTTAGTGGACCGTATTTGGAGTGATGGCGCAGAATATGTAGATGAAAATGCCCTTTCTGTAGCTATTAAGCGGCTAAGGGACAAACTAGAAGAGAATCCTTCAAAGCCTAGCTATATTAAAACAGTATATGGGATTGGCTATGCCTGGCTAGTAGGGACGAAATGAGGGAATGAGGATGGTATATTTAGGTATTTCAGGGTTTATCCTACTTTTAGCTTTTGGCCTATTCATTTATAGTACCCTCAGAAATAGAGAAATACTTAGGCGGCTTAATGAGATGCTTGATGCAGCAAGTAAGGGAGAATTCAGAGAAGAGACCATTGATGAAAGTCTGATTTCACAAGTAGAAAGTCGAATGGTACACTACTTATCTGCTTCTCAAGAAATCAATAGGCAATTGCAAGGAGAAAGAGATAAAATTAAGGCACTGATTGGAGATATCTCCCATCAGACCAAAACACCATTGTCCAATATTCTTCTTTATGCTGAACTTCTTAAAGAAGCAGAGTTGCCTGAAGAAAGCCAGGTGTGTGTAGTAGCTCTTAATAAGCAAGCACAAAAGTTGGCTGTTCTTATTGATACACTTGTCAAAACCTCCAGGTTAGAAACAGGCGTCTTTACTTTACATCCAAGAGACTTTGGGATTCAGACCTTATTTGAAGGGGTAATGGATGCCATTCGCCTAAAGGCAGAAGCCAAGGGAGTAAAGGTGGCTTATGAAAAAACAGAGTTAAAAGCTTGCTTTGACTTAAAGTGGATGGCGGAGGCACTTTACAATATTGTAGATAATGGCGTGAAATATACACCAGAGGGTGGAACAATCCATTTATCTGCCAAACGCTATGAATTCTTTGTGAGAATAGATGTGAAGGATAATGGAATAGGTATTAAAGAGGAAGAACAACCTAAGATATTTGGCCGTTTTTATCGCAGTCCAGAGGTGAGTGAGAGTGAAGGGGTAGGGATAGGACTTTATCTGGCTAGGCAAATTGTAACCAACCAGGGGGGCTATATGAAGGTAAGCTCTAAGGTGGGAAAAGGTAGCACCTTCTCCGTTTTCTTACCCATTTACACCTAAATCTTTCAAAAGTGTTAGATTTTATAGAAGCTTAGAAAGATTGGAGAAAGATTCATATGTTAAAGTCTGTATTGTAGAAAAAGAATACAGACTTTTATTTTTGGAGGGAATAGCATGACGATACTTCAAACAGAAGAACTTAAGAAAATATATGGGGAGGGAGAAGCAGCTGTCCGTGCACTAGATGGGATGAACTTATCTGTAGAAAAGGGAGAGTTTGTGGCCATCGTAGGCACATCAGGTAGTGGAAAATCTACCTTGCTGCATATGCTAGGAGGGCTTGATCGGCCTAGCTCAGGAACTGTGAGAGTGGAGGATAAAGACCTTTTTACTTTAAAAGATGAAGAACTGACCATTTTTAGACGCCGTAAGATTGGTTTTGTCTTTCAAAATTATAATTTAGTGCCCATCTTAAATGTGTATGAAAACATTATATTGCCTCTTCAGTTAGATGGAAATGAACCAGATAAAAGCTATATTGATACCATCATTGAGACTTTAGGATTAACTTCTAAACGACATAATCTACCTAATAATCTTTCTGGAGGACAGCAGCAACGGGTAGCTATTGCTAGGGCATTAGCCGCCAAGCCTGCTATCTTATTAGCTGATGAACCCACAGGAAACCTAGATAGCCGAACCAGTCAAGATGTAATGGGGCTTCTTAAGATAAGTAGCCAGAAGTTTAGCCAAACCATTGTGATGATTACCCATAACGAAGAACTTGCTCAACTTGCAGACCGCATCATCCACATAGAGGATGGCAAAATCATAGGTGGTGAGCAGTTATGATGCGTGTAAAAAATAAGAAGGTCATAGGTCGTCTCTCTTACAAAAGCCTAAAAGCTAATGGACTTAGAAATAGTATTGCTATTTTTGCCATCGCTTTAACCACTCTTTTGTTTTCCACACTTTTTACCATTACCAGTACAGCCATGCATTCTTTTGAACAACAAACCTTCCGTCAAGTGGGGGGAGATATGCATGGAACCTTTAAAGATGTTACCCCCCAAGAGATAGAAGAACTAAGTTCCCATCCCCTTATTGAGCGATGGGGGGTACGGTTAATGCTTGGTTTATTAGAACAACCTCCTTTTCATAAAAGCCATGTAGAAATCAGTTATATGGATGCAGTTTGTGCCAAGGGAAGCTTTGCTCAGCCTACCATGGGAACACTTCCACGTGAGGGAACCAATGAAGTGGCATGTGATACCCGTGTCCTTAAGCTTTTAAAGGTAGAACCTGTTATAGGAACGCCTTTAACCCTTACCTACACATTAGGTGCAGACACAGGAGAAGCTATAGAACAAACAGATACCTTTGTGCTCTCAGGTTGGTGGGAGTATGATGTAGCAAATAAGGCAAGTCAAGTAGTCATTCCATTGTCTTATGCTAAGCAAGTACTAGAAGCATACCCTGATAGCTCTCCGCAAGGGCACACCGGGAAATGGGATTTGAATATTTATTTAAAGAGTACAAGCCATATTGGAAGAGACCTTGGGAGGATTCTAGAGGAAGCAGGCTATCAAGCAGTAGATAAAGTACAACCTAATTATATGGATGTAGGCGTGAACTGGGCTTATCTAGGGGCACAATTTGAGGGGAAGGTAGACCTGGGAATGATTTTGGGCCTAATAGGGCTTTTGTTACTTATTATTTGCACAGGTTACTTGATTATCTACAATATTTTTCAGATATCTGTTACTCAAGATATTCAGTTTTATGGCCTTTTAAAAACCATAGGCACCACCAGTTCTCAGATTCGTAGCCTTCTTTTACGTCAAGTCTTTATGCTCTCTGGTGTAGGGATACCTATTGGAC
>JAEZKI010000502.1 GCA_023415525.1 Bacillota bacterium
TTTTATATTTAGGAACACTAAGGAGTGGGCAAAAAATGAATAAAATTTATTTAGATAATGCAGCAACAACGCCTGTAAAAAAAGAAGTTTTAGATACAATGCTCCCTTATTTTATAGAGAGTTTTGGAAACCCTTCAAGTGTGTATCAAGTGGCTCAAATGAATAAAAAGGCAGTAGATGAGGCAAGAGAAAAAATAGCCAAAGCTTTAGGAGCAAATGCGAATGAAATCTTCTTTACAAGTGGTGGTTCTGAGGCAGATAACTGGGCACTTAAAGGAATAGCAGAAAGCTATAGAGATAAAGGCAATCACATTATTACCTCTAAGGTTGAGCATCATGCTATTTTGCATACTTGTGAATACTTACAGAAAAAAGGTTATGAAGTGACTTATTTGGATGTAGATGCTAATGGAGTGGTTTCACCTGAAGCTGTTGAAGCAGCTATTAAGGAAAATACTATTCTTATAAGTATTATGTATGCTAACAATGAAATTGGGACCATTAACCCTATTTCTAAAATAGCAGAAATAGCTAAAAAACACAATATTATTTTCCATACAGATGCTGTACAGGCAGTAGGCCAAGTTCGTATCGATGTGAAAGAACAAAATATTGATTTACTATCTTTATCTGGTCATAAAATCAATGGACCTAAAGGAATAGGTGCCCTTTATATAAGAAGAGGGTTAAAGATTACAAACCTTATTCATGGTGGTGGGCAAGAAAGAGGCCGTCGAGCTGGAACTGAAAATGTACCTGGTATAGTAGGACTTGGTAAAGCCATGGAGCTTGCCTATAAAAATTTTGATTCTAAAGTGGAGTATTTAACCACTCTTAGGGATCAATTAATCAGTGGCCTTTTAGAAAAAATTCCTTATACCAAACTGAATGGACATCCCACACAAAGACTGGCGAACAATGTAAATATTGGCGTAGAGTTTGTGGAAGGAGAATCTCTGCTTCTTTTATTAGATATGAATGGGGTAGCAGCTTCTAGTGGTTCAGCCTGTACATCAGGTTCTTTAGATCCTTCTCATGTTCTTTTAGCATTAGGTATTCCTCATGAAAAAGCCCATGGTTCTATTCGTTTTACTTTAGGTGAGATGAACACAAAAGAAGATATTGATTTCGTTATTGAAAAAATGATAACCATTGTAGAGAGAATGCGAGCAATGTCTCCCCTTTATGAAGATTTTTTAAAAAATAATAAATAGTACACATTAAAAAGCAAATTATAGAAGAAAAATAAATGAGGTGAACGTATGTATAGTGAAAAAGTTATGGATCATTTTATGAATCCAAGAAATGTAGGTGAAATGGAAGATGCCAGTGGTGTAGGTACTGTTGGCAACGCTAAATGTGGCGATATTATGAAAGTTTATCTTAAGATAGAAGACGGCATTATTAAAGATGCTAAATTTAAAACCTTTGGCTGTGGTGCAGCTGTTGCAACCAGTTCTATGGCAACAGAACTGGTAATAGGAAAAACGATAGAAGAAGCCCTTAAAATAACCAATCGTTCTGTAGCTGAAGCTTTGGATGGTCTTCCACCTGTAAAAATGCACTGTTCTTTATTGGCAGAAGAGTCTCTTCATGCGGCACTTTGGGATTATGCAAAGAAAAATAATATAACTATAGAAGGGTTAAAAGAACCCGTAGCGGATGTACACGATCATGACCACGACCATGAAGAAGGGTCTGGATGCTGCAATGCCTAATGAGAAAAAGAAAAAAGTTGTAGTGGGCATGTCTGGCGGGGTAGATAGTTCCGTAGCAGCTTATCTTTTAAAGGAACAAGGTTATGAGGTCATAGGAATTACGATGCAAATTTGGCAAAAGAATGCCCCAGAAGATAAAGATGGGGGTTGCTGTGGTCTTTCAGCAGTAGATGATGCGAGACGTGTCTGTCAAAAGTTAGAAATTCCTCATTATGTAATTAACTTTAGAGACGATTTTAAGAAACATGTTATTGACTATTTTTTAGAAGAGTATCAAAATGCTCGTACACCCAATCCTTGTATTGCATGTAATCGCTATGTCAAGTGGGAATCTATGCTTCATAAAGCCCTTCAAATAGGAGCAGACTATATTGCAACAGGTCATTACGCAAGAGTGATTCAGAATGAGGCGACAGGCCGTTATACCTTAAAGCAATCTAAAACCTTGGCAAAAGATCAAACCTATGCCCTTTATAATCTGACTCAGTACCAACTGGCTCATACATTGATGCCTTTAGGAGAATATACTAAAGATGAAGTAAGAGCCATTGCAAAAGAAATTGGACTAGCTGTAGCCAGTAAGCCAGATAGTCAAGAAATCTGTTTTGTACCTGATGATAATTATGCCAAGTTTATTGAAGAAGAAACAGGGAGAAAGTCAGCAGAAGGCAATTTTGTTACCAAAGATGGGAAGGTTCTTGGAAAACATAAAGGACTCATTCACTATACTATTGGCCAACGTAAGGGTTTAGGGCTTTCAATGGGGAAACCTGTTTTTGTAACTAAGTTGAATCCTAAGGATAATACCGTTGTTATTGGCCAAAACGAGGACATTATGACAACGACGGTATATGCTAATCTACTTAATTTTATGCCTTTTGAAAAATTAGAAGGGGAGCTAAGATGCTCTGCTAAAATTAGATACAGTCATCAAGCAGCACCTTGTACCATTAGAATGCAAGATGAAGAAGTAGTGATTTGTGAGTTTGATGAAAAGCAACGTGCAGTAACACCAGGACAAGCTATTGTGTTCTATGATGGAGAAGAGGTTCTTGGTGGTGGAACAATGATGTAAATGAAAAGAGCTATTGAAAACCCTACTAGGCTAGAAGGAGTATCCTTTTTACCTAGTAAGTGTTTTTAATAGCTTTTTTGTGTTTTTTTGCTAGATATTCCCAAAATAGGAGAGTGTCTTATTTATAATAAAAGGTTATAAAAACCTTAAGAAGGTGGGATATTAACTAATAATCTAGGCTTTAAATGCGGGTGACATATTGGAGGCAAAGCATGAATCAGATTAATTGGCTAGAAGTTGGACTGGATTTTTTAGGTGGCTTTGGACTTTTCTTATTTGGAATGGATTTTATGGGAGAAGGCTTACAAAAAGCAGCAGGGAGTAAGATGAAAAACCTTTTGGGTGTTCTTACCTCCAATCGTTTTTTAGGTGTTTTAGTAGGTGCAGGAGTAACAGCTCTTATTCAAAGCTCCTCAGCAACCACAGTTATGGTGGTAGGTTTTGTTAATGCAGGACTTATGTCCCTTATGCAGGCAGTGGGGGTTATTATGGGGGCCAATATAGGGACCACTATTACGGCTTGGATTGTCTCCTTTGGAGAGTGGACTGAGTTTTTAAAACCCTCTGTGCTAGCACCTATCTTTATTGTTATAGGCGTGATTATGACGATGTTTGCTAAAAGAAATCGGTTAAGAGATATTGGACAGATTTTATTAGGTTTTGGAGCTCTTTTTTTAGGCTTGGAAATGATGAGTAGTGCAGCCCAACCCCTTCGTACTTTAGAAGAAGTAAAAACTTTATTTGTTACCTTAGGTTCTCATCCTTTTTTAGGCATTTTAACGGGGGCGGTAGTTACGGCTATTATTCAAAGTTCTTCAGCTTCTGTAGGTATTTTACAAGCTTTAGCTCTAGCCAACTTAGTACCTTGGAATTCAGCCATTTATATTATATTAGGCCAAAATATAGGGACCTGCGTGACAGCTATTTTATCCAGTATAGGAGCCAATAAAAACGCTAAAAGAGCAGCAGTAATTCATTTTCTTTTTAACTTAATTGGTTCGATAATTTTTGCTATTATAGCTCTTATTGCCTTTCGCTTTTTTGTGCCAACCTTAGGAAATACCATTATAGGTGTGACAGAGATTAGTGTTGTACACACAATTTTTAATATATTTAATACACTCCTCCTCTTCCCATTTGCGGGGACATTGGTGTATTTAGCTGAACGCCTAGTAAGCGGAGGAGCAGAAGAACAAGAGGGTAGCATACAACATTTAGATGAACGGATCTTAGAAACCCCTTCCTTTGCTATTGAGAATGTAACAAAAGAAGTTGTACGGATGGGTAAACTAGCAGAAGACAATATGAAAAAGAGTATGGCAGCCTTATTTGAAAAGGATAATAAAAAGGTACATGAAGTATTTGAAGGTGAGAAGACTATTAATGAATTACAGCATGGTATTAACGCTTATCTTATAAAGTTAAGTAATACACCCCTTTCAGTAACAGAGCAACTTTTAGTTACAGGTCTTTTTCATGCAGTCAGCGACATTGAAAGAGTAGGAGATCATGCGGATAATATTGCTGAGTTAGCACAAAGTGCTATAGAAAGAGACTTAAAATTTTCAGACGTCGCAACTAAAGAATTACAAGATATTTCTAGGCAAGCTATACAGTGTTTTGAATGGGCCTTAGAGGCCTATGCCACAGGAGATAGGGCCTTAGCACAAAAAGCTTTACCTTTAGAAGAAGAGGTAGATCAATTAGAAGGCAAACTACGCTCAAGACATATGAAACGTTTAGCAGATAATAGATGTGATGCCTTTTCAGGTATTGTATTCTTGGATACCATTAGTAATATTGAGCGAATATCCGACCATGCCGCTAACATTGCAGAGCTGCTCTTAGATGAAAATAAATGTATTGCTCTTTTTGAAGAATAAGGATAGACAGTTTTTTTGAGAGACTGTGACACTAATCAATAGCTATTCCCATAAAAATAGAAGGACTTTCTTTGGAGGTCCTTCTATTTTTATAATTTGAGATAAGGAAGGATAGATAAAAGTAAAAAATATAAAAAATATGAAAAAAACTATATAATCATGCAAGTAATTGGTATAATAGTTTTGTAATTTAGAAAAGGAGGAATATTATGAATCACCAACAACAAATTAACCATTTAGTCCAAAACATTGAGAAAAGTATAGTGGGGAAAAATGAAGTCATTATAAATACATTAATAACCCTTTTAGCAGAAGGGCATCTACTGATAGAAGATGTGCCAGGCGTAGGTAAAACCACACTAGCTAATGCATTGGCTAAATCCATTAACTGTTCTTTTACACGTATCCAGTTTACACCGGATACGTTACCAAGTGATATAACCGGGCTTTCTATTTACAATATGCAAACAGGAAGTTTTGAGTTTACCCCAGGAGCTATTATGAGCTCTATAGTGTTAGCAGATGAAATTAATCGGACCTCTCCTAAGACGCAAGCTAGTCTCTTGGAAGCTATGGAGGAACGACAAGTCACTGTAGATGGTAAGACATATGCTCTTCCCAAACCTTTTATTGTATTGGCAACTCAAAACCCTGTTGATTATTTAGGAACCTTTAATTTACCAGAGGCTCAGTTAGACCGCTTTTTAATGAAGGTCTCTATAGGTTATCCTGGTAAAATAGATGAGATAAAAATGTTGAAAAATTTCCTAGGAAATAAAGGAAAAGTAAGTTTAGAGGCTGTATTAGATGGAGCCACCATCTGCAAGATGCAGGATGAGGTAAAAGAAGTAGTTGTGAGTGATGAGTTAATTAGTTATATTTATGAGGTTATTCATCAAACAAGGCAACATTCGGCGATTCAACTGGGCGCAAGTCCAAGGGGAAGTTTAGCTCTTATAAGGGCCTCTCAAGCAAAGGCTTACGTGAGTGGAAGAGATTATGTCATTCCTGATGACATTATAAAAATGATAGATCCTGTACTACAGCATAGACTCCTATTAGCACCAGAAGCAACACTTCAGAAGTTGACACCTGAAAAAATCTTAGGGCAAATTGTAGGAAAAATAAAAATACCTGTTTAGAGGGGGAAGATCTGTGATTAGAAACAGAATAGTATTAGGGATAAGCCTTTTATTAGCAGGTATTTTTGCAAGCTTTTATGGTGGAGCCACAGTTTATTTGCTTTTTTATACCCTCCTACTTCTACCTATCGTTAGTTTAATCTATACGGCGTATGTTTATTTTCGACTAGACTTTTATCAGGAAGTTATTCAAAGGACAGTAATAAAGGAAAAGACAGTGCCTTATTACTTTAAATTAGTGAATAAAGATTATTTGAGTTACTCTCATATTAAATTGCACTTTTATGAGGAGACCTCGCAGATTCAAGGGAAAGAATTGGAAACTGTCTACTGTATGCTGCCAGGAGATGAAGTAAAGATAGAAGGTTCTCTTTGTTGTAAATATAGAGGTCAGTATGAAGTGGGTGTAAAAAGTATAGAGATTGCAGACTTTCTTTACTTGTTTAAAATAAATTATCCTGTTGTGTGGAAGCTTAGATTGACTGTCTTGCCAAAGGTTTATGCACTCCATCAACTTCAAGTGAAGACCCTAGATGAAGACCCTAAAAACCTGCAGGCTCACTTAAGTAGAGGAGAGGGTTTTTTAGAAAGTGAAGTAAGAAAGTATACTGGAAGTGAAGCCAGAAAACGGATTCATTGGAAGGCAAGTGCTAAAAAAGGTGAGTTGCTTGTTCGTCAGTATACAGAGCCAAAACCATTAAGTAATCATATTTTAATCGATTTAACACGTGTAGAAGATGGTGAAGTAGGACGTATTAGAAGAGAAGATTGCCTTTTGACAGTAGCCTTAAGCTTAGGGAAATACTATCAAGAAAAACATATTAAGTATACAATGCATTGGGAGCAGGGAGGCTTAAAAGAATGTTCTATCCATAATGAGACAGATTTTTGGCAGTTTTATAAAAAAGTTGTTGATTTTAAATTTTACTCAGATTTTCCTGTTGAGTCACTTTTGCAAAAGAGTAATTCAGCAGATACAGGTCATTACTTTTATGTGCTAACTTCTCTGCTGACTGAAAAACTGGGAGAAACGATCTTAAATTGTTTAAAAAGAGGAGATGAGGTAGCCCTTTTATTAATTGCTCAGCCTTTGGACAAAGAAAACATAAAGTTAAAGGAGATATTAGTGGAGCATGGGGCTAAAGTTTACTCTATTCCCAATCAAGAATGTCTACAAG
>JAEZKI010000228.1 GCA_023415525.1 Bacillota bacterium
GCTCCACCACAACCTACAGCTGAAATGCCTAGTATCATTGCTGCTAAAATACTTATACTTTTTTTCATTTAAAACTCCCCTTTCACCTTTAACTTGTTTACAAATATCTTTCTATAAACACATATTAAACGATTATTAATTTATTGTATTTTATTATATTAATAAAAGTAATATAATATTAATATCAATTTAACCGTAATGCTTATGAAAAAGGAGACTTTTTTATGGAAAATACACCTAATAATAATGAACTGATACAGAAAATGGAACTTTTTCACTATTTCACTCATCTTCAAGTCCATTTATATAGTCATAATCAACTAACCCTTTCATTCCCTTTAGATTTAATCTCTATTGGCAATGTTCTTGGCAATCATGAAGGCCATTTTCTGCCTAATTTTTTATCCAATCAATTCCTTTCTCCACAATATCTCGTCAATGACTACTATGAACATTTTATTATTTTTGAGCTAGATGAAACGCAAAAAATAATAATAGGTCCTTTTCTAGCAGAACCTATGTACGATAGCAATCTATTAGATTTTATCAAGCGTCACACTCTTTCTATTAAAAGCAAGTCTAAACTAAATGATTATTTTGCTATGCTTCCCATAGTAGATGCTACCAAACGTCTTTATACTACCAAGCTACTCCTTGAGCTTTTTTCATCTCTGGGCCTATCTCCTAGTTCCCTTACTTCTAATACAACTGAGACTTCACTTCCTGAAAATTACTTTGTAACAACCTATAAAAATAGATTAAATATGTTTCAACATCCTCCTTATTTTTTAGAGCAAGTTATCACCAAGCTCATAAGAAGTGGGAACAAAGCAAATGCAAAGCAGATTCTTTCAGAAATCAATTCCCTTAATCGTGCCAAATTGTCAGATAACCCCCTACGCTCCTTACGCAATTCTCTTATTTGTTCTTGCACTATTTTTACAAGGGCAGCTATATACGGAGGGGTAACAGATGATGATGCCTTTACCTTAAGCGATGCCTTTATAGTAGAAATAGAAGCAACAGAGTCTATGCTAGAGCTTAATAAACTAGAATATCGCATGGTAGAAACCTTCATTGAAAAGGTTAATGCTGCTAATACGTCCAAATACTCGCCTATTATTCGCAATACCATTACTTACATTATGAATCACTTAACAGAAAAACTCGTATTGAATGACATTGCTCAAAATGTCTATGTTCATCCTAATTATCTAAGTTCTTTATTTAAGAAAGAAGTGGGAATGAGTTTATTTGAATATATCCTTAAACGACGTATTGATGAGTCCACCTATTTTCTTAAATATAGTAACGAGTCTATTGCTGATATTGCAGCTCTTTATCAATTCTGTAATCAAAGCTACTATATCAAGACCTTTAATAAGTTTATGCATATTTCTCCCTATGTCTATAGACATTCCAACAGCTAATAGCTAACATAATCTTAACTTATTGTTACTTATATTAATATATTTCAATCAAAATCCCCTTTAAATTGATAAAATGTAACAAAACATTTATCAAAAGGAGTGATTAGCTATGCTTAACAAGAAACTATTCTTCATAAAAAAGCCTTTTTCTAAAACCAAACTCTCCCACCAGATGATTCTCTTGCTCTTACTAATCAGCATCCTTCCTTGTTTCTTTATTATTCAGTTTACCAAAGATAAGATTACTGTCTGCGTAGAAGATATCGTTTCTTTTTACTCTCAAAAAATAGTTAATCAACTTAATGCAGACATTAATGCTTCTTTAGAGCTTATTGACAATATGGTTTCAGAAATCACTCTAGATCGTGATTTTAAACAATATACTCGCAAATATGATACTCTTGATGCAGGAAAGAAACTCAATATGAAGGTAGATATTGATACTTTTATTCTTAACCTTTTTAATAAAAGTAAGGTATTAGATGGTCTTATTATTCTTAATAACGATCGGCTCATTTACACTCTTGCTCCTGATAACAGCACCTCTCTTGCCGCTTTTGATTCAGAAAGCTTTCTTCTCTCTGATACCTATACTTCTCTTAAAGAGGTTGCTACTTACGATATGCAATGGTTCATGCTGGACCAAAATGGAACGAATCAGATTTATATTGCCAAACGCTTAGATGATACTATTGATAATAATGAGCTTTTTATCATTTTTTCTATTAATAGGACTTACTATAATACCATTCTCAAAAATGCCAGTATCAGTAGTGATATTCCCATTTTGATTCTTGATAAAAATCTAGAAATCGCCCTATGTGATCAGCCAGAACAAGTAAAACAAAATTTTCAATCCAATTATTTAGATTATGTAAGTGTTATCGAGGCTACCGAGGCTTCCTCTGGCACACTAACCTATGGCAAAAATCTAATAAACTACAGTAAATATACTAATGGCTGGACTCTCATTATTAATTCCAATATTGTTCTACTTATGAAAGACTTTTACCGTTCTTTTACTCAAATTTTTATGTTGTTAGGTCTTCTTTTTATAGGCATTATCTTCATTAGTGTCTGCTTTGCCAAGCTCCTTACTACACCTATCACTAAGCTGGCACAGTATATGCTTGAAATTGAACAAGGCAATTTCTCTGCTGTCCATAATCTCATGCATAAAATCAAAGTTTCTAATCGTGAAATGGGCTTATTAGTAAGTGGCTTTACGGGTATGTCTACTTCCTTAAATACGCTCATTCAAAATGCTCATTCCGTTACACAGGCTGTTCAAACCAATACCCATACCCTTATGGAAGTAGCTGCTGCTAACTCTGATTCTGCTCAAGATATTTGTAGCGCTATTGAAACCGTTGCTACGGGTGCTCAGGAACAAAATGTTCAAATTGAAGAAAGTCTTAATCTATTAAATGAACTCTCCTCTCATATCCTTAGAGTAAACGAAGCAGTTGTTAGGATTCAACAAGTCTCTAATGGAACCATTCAATTAAGCCAACATACAAAGCAACAACTTAGTACCCTTTCAGACTGCACGAATGATACTATTGAGAGTGCTTCAACCATTAACAATCATGTAAAATCCTTAGGTCAGGAGGCAAGTAATATCTCTAGCATCCTGGACCTAATCAATACCCTTAGTAGTCAAACCAACCTGCTAGCCTTAAATGCAGCCATCGAAGCTGCACGTGCTGGGGAACATGGTAAAGGGTTTGCTGTTGTAGCTCAAGAGGTTAAGAAACTTTCTGAAGAAACATCAAAAGCAGTATCTACTATTGCTCAAACGTTAAGTAGGATTAACGAAAAGAAAGACATTGCTATTAAAGAGGTGGAAGTATCCTTATCCATTTTTAATAGTCAAGTAGATATCGTACATTCTACGACTGATAACTTTAACGAAATCTTTGTTAACATGGATAATGTGAATAAAGAACTTGAGGAAACTATGCACTTAATTAATAGTGTCATCTCCATGCGCAATCACCTTAATGTCTTTCTAACTGACGTTGCCCATGTAGCTGAAAATGCTGCTAGTGTCACTGAGGAAGTCAGTGCTGAGACACTGAATCAGACCAATCATTCTATTCAAATTAAAACAATGGCTAATCAATTGCTAGAGAGTATTGAGAAGCTCTCTGCTGCTTATTCCAAACTTAACGCCTAAGTTATTCTTCTTAGAATTAAACCATTCCTTTACCTCTACAAATACCATTAAAAGGTCCTAAGACGTTCTGAACGCCCCCATTGTTAGACCCATTATCTAACCTTTGGAGATCCGTTCATTCTATCTTAGGACCTTTTGATTATTCTTATTTTATTTAGCTTTATATATACTCCTTTTTCTTACTCTCCAGTTGATTAAGCTCTCTTAAAACACTTATTCCAAAAGGAAGTGCTAACATAAAGGTCAACACATCTGCAATGGGTTGACTCAGCTGAATTCCTGTAATACCTAGCTGAGAAGAGAAAATCAGTAGAGTGGGAATAAAAAATAAACCTTGTTTTGCTAAAGCTAAAAGGGATGCCTTGGTTCCCTTACCAATAGTCTGTAAAAGCATATTGCACATGACACTCCAAGCGCCTAATGGAAAAGCCAGACTTTGAAAACGTAAGGCCCTTGTTCCTATCCTTAAAACCTCTGGATCGCTTTTTGAAAAAATTTCTACCACCTTTGGGGCACTCCAATAAATACCTAGAGCTAAGACAATTAAGGTACAAAAAGCTACTTTTACACAAAACCAAAAAGCTTCTTTTACTCGACCATAACATTGGGCGCCATAGTTAAAACCACAAACGGGTTGAAAGCCTTGTCCAAATCCAATAAGGGCAGAAAAAGCAAATTGAAAGACTCTATTTACAATAGACATGGCTGCAATAGCTGCATCACCAAAGGCACCTGCACAAAGGTTAAGCACCATCATGGCCACGCTGGCAAGCCCTTGTCTATAAAAAGAAGGAAGCCCACCTCTTAGAATTTCCTTATAAATCTCCCAGCTTGGTGTAAACTTTTTAAATTCTATTTTTAGGCTACCTTTTACCCTTGAATTATAAAATAGAATACCAAAACTCACTAATTGACTCATAATGGTAGCCAATGCTGCACCTGCTATCCCCATATCTAAACCAAAGATCAGTAAAGGATCTAAAACAATATTGATAATCCCTCCAGCCGTTATCCCCCACATGGCATACAAAGCACTGCCTTGATAACGTAAAATGTTATTAATGACAAAGGAAGCCGCCATAAAAGGTGCTCCCAATAAAATAATGCCTACATATTGTTTAGCATAAGGAACAATGGTATCCGTAGCCCCCATTAAACGAACTAACGGCTCTAGTCCCAATAGTCCACCTATCATAATGATTGTTCCCAGTAAAAGGGCAGTGACAAAGCCTGTAGCTGCTACCTTACTGGCCTTCTCATTTTCTCTTTGTCCTAAAAGTCTAGAAATATAATTCCCTGCCCCTTGTCCACAAGTAAAACCAATGGCTTGTATAATAGCCATTAAAGAAAAAGCAACACCTACTGCTCCTGTAGCACTTGTTCCTAGCTTACTTACAAAAAAAGTGTCTGCCATATTATAAAGGGCTGTAATAAGCATGCTAATAATAGTGGGAACAGCTAAGGTACAAACAAGCCTAGGAATGGGCGTTTCTGTCATCTGTCTATATCTATCTTCCATCACTTCTTGTTGTCTCATTTTCTAAAATCCTTTTCTTTTTTGTTCTATATAGTTTTTTTTTGTTCTCTAATAGTATTCTATGCCTTTCCCCACCTATTGTCCATGACCATTTTATCTATCTTAAGACAAAAAAGGGACAGTTCACAACTTGAAGTCTTCCTCATCAAGTTGTGAACTGTCCCCTACTGTCTAAATGTCACCCATAATAGCTTGTGCCATCTCTATTAACTGTTCTTTATCCATTTCATAATTCATATCTTGTAGCATATAGCTTACTCCTTCTTCATACCAGGATAAGCTCTGAACTTGGCTTACCTCTACCTCATCTGTACCATAGGAAATTTCTAACTTACCTGCTGCTACTGCTTCTTCATCTTTCTCTGTTAAGGTATAACCCTCTGGTACAAATTTCATAGTCTGGGCTGTATAGTACTGTTCCTTATTACCTTTTAAAATCTTTTCTTCCTTCTCACTCCTTACCATTTCTTCTATTAATGGCGTTGTGTTTAATGAGAGATATTTTCCTTTTTCCTTTTGTCCTTTATCATAGTAGAAGGTTATTCCCTTTGTCTTAACGACTTGAGCTCCTCCTTCATCATCTCCTTGGATGTAGGTAATACTTGCTTCTGAAAAAGTAAAGCCTCCAGGCAAATCTTCTAACGCCTTTGGTACATAACCTATTTCCTTTTGAACTGCCTTATCTTCTGGAAAACTGGTGAACCCAGCTCCACTACCTCCATACCAAGTGTGTATTTTATTTACTACTAGGGGTGCAGCTATACCTGCAATTGAAAAAATCCCTACTGCACCAGCTATAATCCATTTTCTTATTCCTTTATGGGTTAGCACGCTATTCATTTTATTTTTACCTTCCTTTTCTAGGATTTCTCTTCTTACCTTTAAAAACAATGCCTGAGAGGGCTCTATATCCTCTACTCTTCTATCCAAACTCTCTTTGATCTGCCTTTCAAATACTTCTGTAT
>JAEZKI010000243.1 GCA_023415525.1 Bacillota bacterium
GTCATTGGCATGAGATACTGTCATAGAGCCTGCTCCTATTGCCATAACACATAATACAGACATTACTACTGAATCCATTCCTAAAACACTCATGAGTGGTGCCATAATACCAGCTGTTGTAGTAATAGCAACTGTTGATGAACCTTGAGCTGATTTCAAAACAGCTGCCAAAAGGAATGGGAAGAAGATGCCGATACTTTCTAGAGTCCCTGCATTTTCTGTAATAAATGCCACAAGGCTTGTGGATGCAATGACCTTTCCTAATACGCCACCTGCTGCAGTTACAAATAAAATAGGACCTACCGTTTTTAAAGTCTCATTAGTAATATCATATAGCTGACTGCCTTTATTAGCTTGAAGCAACAATATTATTCCAAATACAACGCCTACAGCTAAAGCAATAATAGGTGTTCCTAAGAAAGTAAAGGCTGTATGGATTGCGCCACTCCATCCTAAAATACTTGATATGTTTGACATAGCCATTAATAGAATGGGTACAATAATAGGTGCAAGGCTCATAAAGCCATCTGGAAGCTTCCCATAAGAAGCCACTAACTCTTCATAGCTTTGAACAACTTCTCCATGCTCTGACTGTTCATCCTTAGATTTTACTTTTCCTCCTATCCATTTAGCATACACATATGCCCCAATTAAAGCAGGAATAGATACTACTGTACCTAAGCCCATAACAAGTAAGAGATGTTCTCCCACACCTAATGTATTGGCTGCTGCAATAGGTCCTGGGGTAGGTGGAATAAAAACATGAGAAGCATATAAGCCTGCTGATAAACAAACTGTCATTGCTACAGATGAAGCCCCTGTACGCTTTACTAAGGCTTTACGAATGGGATTTAAAATAACAAACCCTGAGTCGCAAAATACGGGTATAGATACTACCCATCCCATGATTTCAATGGCAAGTTCAGGATGCTTTTCACCTACTAACTTAACAACCATATCCGCTAGTTTCAAAGCAGCTCCTGTTGCTTCCAGAATAGTTCCAATAAGTGCCCCAAATATAATGACGATTCCGATGCTTGTAAAAGTAGATGAAAAACCACTTCCAATAACAGTTGCAATACCATTTACACTATTTCCTTCTGCATTTGTATAGGATGCAAAGGGAATACCTCCTATTAATCCTAACACCAGAGAAACCAACATAATAGAAAGAAATGGATGAATCTTAAACTTACTGATCATAACAATCATAAGAACGATTGCTAAAATAAATACAATCAAAAAAGGAATGCCTGTCATACAAAATACCCCCTTTATTATTTAATAGTTTCCACGCCCATACATTATAGGGTTGGATGTTTTCTATAAATAACATTACATTATTTTAAATATTTTGTACATATTCTCTATAACATATGTTTTGAGGAATTATTATTATGTATAACATATACAAATTAAGCTAAAAACGCATAATCCTTTCTTTCTTCCATAATCTTCGATAAAACTCTCTAGCAATATAATAGGTAGCGGCTTCAGAAGGAATACGTATATCTTTTCCCGTAATAGTTTCCATCTTTTTCAACTTATACTGCAAGGTGTTTTTATGAATATAAAGCGCGCTAGCTGCTCGAGTAATGGAGCCCTCATAAGCAAAATAGGCATCTATCAGCTGCATATATTCCTCCATCTCTTCCTCCCTTTGCCCATTAAATAATTTCCTAATATATTCTTCCATACTCCCTATTGAAATTTCATTCATAAATAAATCCATACAAAGATCATCATAAAACACAATTTCTCTTATCTTAGGTACTGCACAAGTTGCTGCTTTTTCTGCCTCTCCACATAGGTTAAATACTGTACGATCATTTTCTGAGATACTGTCTATGCCTATCAATAACGTTTCTTCATATCTAGAATAGATTTTCTCCTTGAGCCATTGCGCCAACTGCTTCATTTGCGTATTGGAGCAAACAGGTACTAACACAATTTGTTTAGGAGGTATACGTAAATACAAACACTCACTTTCCTGCTCTATGCTATGACGAATGGTTGTTTCTATCCGCTCTAACTTCTCCTGCCCTTCTAAAGTTACTGATAATTGATGATAGGTAGCAATATTAATAATCATCACGCGGCGAGGCTTTCTAATATCAATCCCCAGCTTTTCTCCTCTTTCCACAAAGCCCCAGCTATGTTTATTTCCTACACCAGATATCCATTCCTCTAGAAAGCGATAGCGTACCCTACGATCATAGCGATGTTCATCTTTTATAAGGCCATCTTCCACCATAATCTGTGTCATATGTTGCACAATTTTCCCATAACCTACCACACGCTCTACTTCACCTGTAATGCCAATGACACCTATAATCGATTTTTGAATCACAATCGGTAAATTAACACCAGCTTTCATAGTGGGTGTTTCCATATCTGGGGTCACATATAAATACTCCAGTTGTTCTCTGATCACTTTTTGTGCGCCTTCATGTAATGTCCCAATTCTAGTTGCATCTGTACTGGCAATAATATAACCATTTTCACCCATAAAATTAATATGTGCGTGTATTTCATTCCCAATTTCATCTACTATCACTTGCGCCGTCAGGGGACTGATGGTTCTCACAGACTATCACATCCTTTTAGGTTAGTATTACTTTTCATTTTAGAGGTAGCCCTAGTCTCTATTCATTTTCATTTTTTGCCTAGGGCTTTTTTTCCTCTCTACGTTAAAATACTTCTACATTTAATTGTATCATCCCTAAAAGAAATTACAACTCCGAGCCAATAGACTAGCCTCTGCTCTTCTATTAAATAAATAGATTTAAGCCTGATTGATCCGCTGCACCTAAATAAGATGCAACCCCACCTAATTGTACGCCATCTATAAATTCTTCTTCTTTAATGCCCATTAACTCCATGCTCATGGCACATGCCACTACTTTTACTCCCATATTAATGGCATTTTTAATCAGGGTATCTATATCATCCACATTATGTTTTTTCATAATTTGTTTAATCATTGCTGGTCCCATGCCACCCATATTCATCTTAGATAAGCCTAATTTGCCCGTATGACTAGGAAGCATCACATCAAACATTTTTTCCATAATATCCTTATTCACCTTAGGCCTATCTTTTCGCTTCAAGATATTAAGTCCCCAGAAAGTAAAGAACATAGTAACTTCTTTTCCCATAGAGGCTGCCCCTGTTGCAATAATGAAAGAGGCAATAGCTTTGTCCAAATCACCACTAAAAACAACTAATGTTGCCCCATCTTTTGTTTCCACTAGTTGTTGTCCACTACTTTGCGCCTGAATCTGACCTTGCCCTTTTTGAATGTAAGCCACAAACGCCTTATTGGACTTATCAAATTCTGTTTTTAAAAGGGTATTATGGGTGCTTTCACACCAAGCTCCAATATCTTTACTAAATCCAGGGTCACTTGCTTTAACCTGTAAGATTTCCCCTTCCTTCATTCCATTTACTTCTTCAAAAACACGTTTAATAGGTCCTGGGCACTGAAGGCCACAGGCATTTAATGTGACATGGGCATTAATTTCTGTAATATCTAAATCTTTTAGTGACATCTGCTTCTCCTCCTCTTGACTACTATTTAACGGACTGCTTCCTTTCTCCTTAGACTTTGTTGCAAAATAAGTTTTAATGCCACCGTCTATATTGGCACACTTATAACCATACTCCTTTAGTATTCTATAGGCTACATAACCCCTTAGACCCACTTGGCAAGTCACATAAATCGTTTTATCTTTTGGCACTTCATCCATTCCAGCTCGTAGCTCACCTAATGGAATGTGGATGCTATGTGGGATTACCCCTGTTGCTAATTCAAATGCCTCTCTCACATCAAGAACAACACCATTTTTCTCTAATAAATGATCTAGTTCATCGCACTGAACCGTCTCTACCAACCCCTCCATGATATTGGAAGCATAGTAACCCAGCATATTCACAGGATCTTTTGCTGAGTTATAAGGGGGAGCATAACAAGGTTCAACATCTTGTAAATCTTGAACAGTCAGTTTGCCTTTAATCGCTGTGGCCAGAATATCAATTCGCTTCTCAACCCCATCCATCCCTACACCTTGCGCCCCTAAAATCTCACCTGTTTGAGGATCAAATAGCATTTTAAAAGCAATTGGAAAGGCTCCTGGATAATAGCCTGCATGAGAACCTGGGTGAATATGAACGGCCTTATAGCTTCTGCCCAATCGTTTTAAAGTCTTTTCATTGTTTCCAGTCGTTGCTACAGTATACTCAAAAACCTTGGCGACTGCTGAACCTAGAGAACCCTTGTAAACACTTTCTCTGCCACAAATATTATCTGCTACAATTCTGCCCTGTCTGTTGGCAGACCATGCCAGTGGAATCATTACTTGTTCCCCACTCACAAAATCCTTAACGGCTATGGCATCTCCTAAGGCATAAATACTGGCATCGGAAGTTCTCATATACTCATCTACAACAATGGAACCCCGCTTTGTAACCTCTAAGCCAGCTTCTTTTGCAATAGTTGTTTCTGGTGTTACACCAATGGCCATAATAATCAGATCAGTAGGAAGTACTTGCCCAGTGCTTAATATAACTTTCTTCCCTTGTTCCTCAAAAGCCTTAACCTCATCCCCTAAAATAAGATTTACCCCCTGTTCTCTAATGTGCTCATGAATGGGGGTAACCATTTCTGGGTCTAAAGACGCCATAACTTGACTGCTAGCTTCTACCAGTGTCATCTTAAGTCCTTGCTCATATAGATTTTCCAGCATTTCAACCCCAATAAATCCTCCACCAATAACAATGGCAGATTGAGGCTTATGCTCCATCATATAGGCTTTGATACGATCCATGTCTGGTATATTTCTAAGGGTAAATAAATTATCACAGGAATCTATCCCTGGAATAGGTGGTACAATGGGTTTTGCACCTGGGGACAATACAAGTTGGTCATAGCTTTCTTCATAGGTTTCTTGTGTTTGATGATTTTTAACAACAACACATTTTTTATCCCGATTAATCTGAATGACTTCTGATAGATTCCGAATATCCAACTTAAACTTATTGCTCATTTCTTCTACGGTCTGTACAATGAGTTGTTCTCTTTCAGGAATAACCCCACCTATATAATAAGGTAGGCCACAATTGGCAAAAGAAATATACTCCCCTTTTTCAAACATAATAATAGTGGCTGTTTCATCTAGCCGTCTTAATCTGGCTGCTGTAGAGGCCCCTCCAGCTACACCTCCGACAATAATGATTTTTTTACTCATATGGGCTCTCCTTCTCTCTATGACATTTTTTTAATTCTTTATGATAACTCCTTGGGTAGACTCATTTGTTAAAAAATTAACTTCTTTATTACTTTATTTTATGCTTATTTCGAGCTACATTCTGTAACTAAGTCACATAGATTATGTGGTCATGGCTTAAAAAAAGGACAAAGCATGCTTTTCTCCATACTTTGTCCTTACTGTTATATATTTTCCTCAGTGGCTTTTTCTTCGAACTTACTCCGTCACTATTTCATAGGGCCAGTCTATAATACCACCAAAGTCATATAGATTTGTATAGCCCATCTCAGCCAGCTGATTAGCTGCTAGCTTGCTTCTTCTCCCACTTCGGCAATAAATGAGTATACGTGCTTCTTTATCTGTTAGGATTTTTTCAGCTTCCTCTTTAATTTCCGAATCTGGCAATAGCACCGCATTTTCAATATGTCCTTCATTATACTCTTCCAGTGTACGTACATCTAAAATAACATCATAATCATTTGCCTCTATTAGCTCCTTAGCCTGCTGACTTGATATTTGCTGTATAGTATTAGACTCTGCATTATTACATCCTACTAACACCAATAGACTAAGTCCTATTATCTTTAAGAATTCCATCCTTTTTCCACCCCTTACTCTCGATTTTCCTTTACCTCTCCATTTTATATCTGCTCACTTTGCTTTTCTGTAATTAAGTCACATTTC
>JAEZKI010000508.1 GCA_023415525.1 Bacillota bacterium
TATCGAGATTGTGTGGCCCATGAGGTAATGGTTGAACTCATGGCATCAATGACTTCAGGTACTTTAATTTCATTATCCAAACATAAATCTACTAGTAGGGCAATATCATGTGTACGGTCGTAAGGAATTTGGGATTTCTGTAAGCAATATTTGAGTAATTTTTCAGCACATTGCTGAAGATGAAAAGCACAGATATTAAGATCCGCTTCATCAGTGGATTGCTGAAGCTCTAAGTAGGCATAGTTGGCATATTTGAAATCAGATTTGGCTAGCTTGAGAAGTCCCTTCATAGATAATCAGTCCTTTCTTAAAAATTTCATTATAGAGTTCATGTCCTGACCTTACACATTCTTTAAAGTGCTCGACGGTCTCAGGAATAAAATCAATAGGTTTCTTAATGCCTCTCCTTAGCGCACGAAGTAAGGAGAGGCTTTCATCATACCCATCGGCAAGGACAAGGACATCTAGGTCACTTTCTTCACCGCAACCAAGTGTAATGGAACTGCCAAATAAGATGAGATACCGGATAGAAGGAAGCTCCCTTGCGTGTTCGATGAGAAGCTTTGTGCTTGCTACTTGGGTATAATAGACATAGTTAAGTGGTTTGTAAAAACCTTCGTAGTCGGTAGAAAACTCGTAGCATTTGATTGTACTGGTCATAGGAGCTCCTTTCTTAGTGTTTAATAAGTATAGTATACCACAAAAGCAGTATTTGTAGACACAAATGAGCTTAAAATAGGGGCGTTGATTAAGTACAGGGAAGTAGGGTATACTAAAAAGAGGATGAAATAAGATCAAAGAGGAGGTAGGTGAGGCATATGGAGCAAAATAGTTTTTTAGGTAGAGGCATTAATGATTATCTCTATGCCAAGGAGAGTATGAAGCAGGTGACTATGAAGGAGTATAATTGGCCGGCAGTTATATTTGCCGAAGCAGCAGAAAAGCTTTTAAAGGCAGTCATTGAAACAGAATTTGCAGAAGATAGTCAATGTATTTCATTAATGCGTACCCATAATCTAAGAACGATTGTTGCAAAGATTTTAGAGAAATTTCCGGATGCTAAACTAAGTTCAAAGGATTGCAAATGGCTAGGTGATTTTTACTTTGATGCCAGATATCCTGGGGATGACTTTATTAGGGTGACCTTAGAAGATGGCTTGGAAGCTATGAGGATAGTAGAAAACATTCTCATAGAAGTAGAAAAAATACTTATAAGTGAAGACACAAGATTACTCTTTGAGCAGATAAGAAAATAGAATTCACTTTTAGGGTATGGAGATGGAGAAAAGAGGTGGTAATATGATAGAGATTAAAAAGAATATATATAATATAAAATGGCAACAAATAGAAGCATTCTTACCACTTCTTTTACAATCAGAGCCTTTAGAGGTAGGTCTATATGGGAGTTTAGCGCGAGGAGATTTTAAGGCTTCTAGTGATATTGATTTATATGCTTTATATGATAGGGTGCCCCAGGGGAGTGAGAAGGGGGAGTTGTATGAGGAAGCCTATGATAGAGGTATTGATTTGCTCATAAGCTCCTATAAGGCTTTTTATGAAGCAGAGAGTGTCTTTTGCAATAATGTAATAAAGGAGCGTAAGATTATTTGGCAGAAGGGAGAGAGTAGTGATGGGCAATGACTACTATGCAATAGCTTGTAATGATTTAGGTTATTTAGAAGCTATTGGTGATACGGGGTACTATAATCAACCAGCAGCTTTGTGTCAGCAAATCGTGGAGAAACTTTTAAAGAGTCTTATAAGTGAGGTTTATATGGGTGAGGATATAACAGATATCTTAAGAACCCATTCACTAAGAACATTAGCAAGAGCATTAAAAAGTAGCATACCAACTATAGAGCTAGATATGAAGGACCTAACCTATTTAACTAACTTCTACTTTGAAACAAGATACCCAGGACCAGATTATCACTTAGTATCTAAAGAGGATTACGAGGAATGCAAACGTATCGTATATGTTGTCAAAGTGGAAGTGGACCGCATAAGGTATAATAAGTGAAATTAAGTTTTAAGGCTTATAAATGACTGGCCTCTTTGGAGAGAAGGCATAGGCTGGTATAGAAAAAAGATAAGTGAGAACCTTTGAGGTTACTTACTTATCTTTTTTAGTTTCTAAATAGCTGAAGCTTGGGACTTTATTTCCTTGGGGGTGTAGGTATAAGTTGGGACGATGTCCTGAATGGCTGCTTTGAGATTTTCTTCATCATAAAGGCTTTCTTTAAGGACTTCAAGCTTTGGGAGAAGGGCCTCAAAGGAAAGGTTGAGGGGCTGACCGATATAGATTTTTTCACAGGCTGTAGTTTGAAGGCCTTCTTCATTCATAAGAAGCTCTTCGTAGAGTTTTTCTCCTGGACGAAGGCCAGTGATTTTGATATCGATGTCCTTGCCCAGCTCAAGGCCAGAAAGCTTAATGAAGTTTTTGGCGAGGTCCATAATCTTTACAGGTTCTCCCATATCTAGAACGAAGATTTCGCCGCCTATGGCAAAGGTCATAGCTTGAAGGATGAGACGAACGGCTTCAGGGATGGTCATAAAGTAGCGGATGATCTCTTCGTGAGTGACAGTTAGGGGACCACCTGCTTCTAATTGTTTCTTAAATAGAGGAATAACGCTACCGTTACTTCCTAAGACATTACCAAAGCGTACAGCTGCGAACTCCGTAGTGGAGGCTTTATGTGTTGAAGTTTGGCCTAGGGACTGAATAATCATTTCGCAGATCCGTTTACTTGCCCCCATGACATTGGTAGGATTAACGGCTTTGTCAGTGGATATAAGGATGAACTTCCTCACATGATATTCTTTGGCTAAGAGAGCAACATTCAGCGTACCAAAGACATTGTTTTGGATGGCCTCCTCAGGGCTCCCCTCCATAAGGGGAACATGCTTGTGAGCTGCAGCATGAAAGATGAGGTCTGGTTTAAACTTGTCAAAGACATAGCGAAGCTTTTCCCTATCTCTCACAGAGCCAATAATCACCTCTACAAGCTGTGGGGAAAAACCTTTTTGGAGGAGTTCATTTTGCAAGTCATAGGCGTTGTTTTCATAAATATCAAAGATAATCAACTTTTGAGGCCCAAAGGAGATGATTTGGCGACAGAGCTCAGAACCAATAGAGCCCCCACCACCTGTTACTAGAATGGTTTTATTTTGTATGTAAGTTTGGAGCTGGATATTATCTAGGACCACCTCTTCCCGTCCTAGAAGGTCTTCGATACTAACGGGACGGAGGTTCTTAAGTCCGAAACTAGCATCGATGGTTTGCGAGAGAGGGGGCACCAGCTCCAGTTGGCAAGAGGTTTTATTACAAATCTTTATAATTTCTGCTACTCGCTTTTTGGAAGCAGAAGGAATTGCAATAATGATTTTGTCAATCTGCCACTTCGTAGCTAGCTGGGGAATCGCTTCAATAGCCCCTTTTACAGGTACGCCATGGATATTGGCGTGTTGTTTGTGTTTAGCATCATCTACTGCTAGGATAATTTCGTTTTGGCTATAAAATTCTTTTTGGATTTCCTTGATAAGAATAGAACTTGCTTCACCTGCTCCTACAATCATGAGACGTTTTTTGGCATGGGCTTCTTCTTTACTAAAGAGAGAGCGTAAAGAGAGCGTTTCATCCTTTAAGAGACGATAAAACATACGGATGCTGATACGGGAGGCAGCCATAAAAATAAGAATAATCAAAAGATAAATCACATAAACTGAACGAGGAAGTAAGTGACCAATCATGGTACCAAAGGTGAGGGCACCAGCAGAACCTATTAAGACAGCAATAGCTAAGCGAAAGAGCTCCTTGGTACTGGTATACTGCCACAAGATGGAGTAGATATTAAAGAGCATATAAACACCTATTTGAATGATGGGAAGCACTAACATATTATTGCGATAAGCAATGATAAAGTTAGTGGGTATATCAAAATCTACACGTAGACAGAGCGCTAAAAAAAAAGCTAAGTCAATGAGAATGGCATCTAAAAGAATGAGTAATAGTTTGTAACGCTTCATAGGAGAGTCATCACCTCGTCTGTTCTAAAAATTCTTTTTTTAGTATAGCATAGAGAACAAAGCCAGTCGAGAGGATGAAGGGGATTTTTGAAAAGCCTTACGGTATATGGCAATGACTACCCCACCCCTGATAGAACAGGGATAAGGGATTACATTCATGTCGTTGATTTAACTAAAAGTGTATTTGTTTAAGTGATGAAGTAAAACGTAGACCTTGGTATTAAAGGGATTAATGGCAAAAATATGATAGGGGATAGGAGGAGAAAAGTATTGCTTCCCTCTTTCGAATAGGATATAACTAGATTACCAACTCAAATGGATATAATTTCCAAATAGGCATGAGGCCACAGAATGAGTTAAAAGGTAAAGGAAGTTACTTATTTACTAAGGGGGATATGCAAATGATATTTGAAGCTTTTTTTTGTTTTATTTTTTTTGTTTTACCCTTATTGGGGATGTTGGTAAGTATAGTAGTAGGTGTTTTTAAAAGGGAGAAGGAGCAAACAAAACAACCTACCTATTCTCATGAGGTAGGAGAACACGGTAAGACGTATTACCCCTTAACGGTTCCTACTTATAGAGGAGGACTGGTAGAAGGAATAGATACAAGTTGAAGAATAGGTAAGAAAGAACAAAAAGTAGTGGATTGGTGTGAAATGAAAAATTTACATAGATAAGAGACATAAAAAAAGGACCTCATACTGCAGAATGAGATCCTAAGAAGACATAGAGGCTACGCATTAGGAAAAGACCTGATTGTTACATACGTATATAAAACAAATAGATGATAAGCGTATAAAAGAATAAAAGAATACCCAGTAGCATAAGCGTAGAGAGGAGATACAGTTATAAAATTAAAAAGTAGTAATAATAAAAAGAGTAAGTAGTAATAAAAAGAGTAAGTAGTAATAAAAAGAGTAAGTAGCAATAAAAAGAGTAAGTAGTAATAAAAAGAGTAAGTAGTAATAAAAAGAGTAAGTAGTAATAAAAATAGTTAGTAGTAGTAAAAATAATAAGTAGTAATAAAAATAGTAAGTAGTAATAAAAATGGTTAGTAGTAATAAAAATAGTAAATAGTAAATAGTAATAAATACAGTTAGTAGTAATATAAGCATAGCAAAAGTGTATCAATAGGGGCAGGGTACATATAGGTGAAGTGAAAATGAGCGGAGCATAAGTGAAGTGGGAAGGAGAAAGAGCATCAAAGCCTGTCATACGAAATAAGGCTACCCATAATGAAGGGATAAAGGGACAAGGACTTTGAGGTTCTTTCAGGATTTCCACATAAATTCATATTGTTTTTTAAAATCGGTATAGGCGTAGCTAAGGAGAGCTGCGTCTTTTTGTTGTTTGTTTAAGTAAGATTTTTTGGAGAGATGCTGAAGGGTGAGTCCAGTGGTAAAGGTGAGAAGGCCATCCTCCACATGGGCAATGAGGTCTCTCGAGACATACCCAAAGCAGCCATCTTGTTTAGTGACAGGCTTGCGAAATTTAACAGGGAGAAAAATATGATGCTCATCAATAGTAAAAGGAATGTTCAGCTTAGTGCCAATGATTTGGCTGGTCCAAAAACGTAAGGAGTGTGGGTCTAAATGGAGTTCATAAAGTAGTGTAGTCATGTAGTTTTTAACAGAACAGCTAAAGTATTCCTTGGAGCCATCCTTAAAGAGAACACAAGTGGAATTTTGACCACGGTCGTCATAAAAGGGAATAAGTGCAGCAAAATCTAAGTAAAGCATAAAAAAGACCTCCTTAATCGAACATATGTTCTATTATATAAGAGAAGGAAAATTTTTGCAATATAAAGCGATAGTTTTGTGAAGGGTTTTTAACCTTACTAAAAGGTAGCCTAAACTTAGGAGAAGGAGACATTTTATTTATAGAATAAGACATGCTATCTTGAACTTGCGCAAATACAAAGGAAGGGCTGCAGCTAAGAAAGGTTCAAGATGACAGAGGAAGAAAGAGAGTTATCCTATAGGTGGTGGCAAAAGCTTGGTCCTTTACAAAAGAAGTTTGTAAGAGAAACACTTTTGTGGGGATATGAAAAGGAGGATTTAGAGCAAGAATGCTATTTGCTTTTAGTAAAGTGCTTAACTCGTTTTAAAGAAGACTTAGGGGTTCCTTTTGAAAGCTACTATAAGATCCAGCTTTATGGCTGGCGAGCCAATGAAAATCGCAAGAAAAAAGAATATGTTGGCTTAAATGAAGAAGTGAATAAGGCTATTTTAGAAAAGCCAGATGAAGAGGTAGATATTGAAGGGAGTGTCACCACTAAGCTTTGGATTGTAGCCCTCCTCCAGGAGCTAGAGCCCTTGGATCAGGTAGAGCGAGCTATTGTAAAGGGACACTACTTAGAGGGCAAAAACCTAAAGGATTTAGCAAGGCTTCTTAAAGTATCCTATAGTACCATTAAAAATAAAAAAGGAAAAATAGCTAAAAAGTTAGCCACCTTTTCCTAGTGACTACATATATAGAGGTGAATAAGCAAAGAAGGAGGTGATAGACATGGCAGTTACAGCAGATGTGAAGGGCGTTAAAGTGGTCTTGAAGTTAGCTAAAGGTTCACAGACCATTCCTAACTGTGCAAAGGCAGCAGGGGATGAAGCACTCTTTCAGCTAGGACAAGCAGTATCTAGTCTTACGAAAGAATCAGTAGAAACTGTTTCAAAAGTAGTAGAGACTACACTTCTCCAAGCTTAAGCGTGTATTAAAGAAAGAGGAAGGAGGTGAGAAATATGGCTGAGATTACAAAAAAGGTACTTGTCCTTACTTTCCAAACAGCAAAAGGAAAGGAAGCAAGTTTAACTATTAATGCACCTGAGGAAGGACTTGAGGGGACTTCCGTTAGTGAAGCAATGGATGCAGTGATTGAAGCAGCAGCTTATGGAGAAGGTGATTTAGCAGTTACCAAAGGTGGTGCTAAATACGTGATTCAACAAGTTGAAGCGATTGAGATTTAATTAAGGGTGAAGGGGGAGTTCCCCTCTCCCTAGCTAGGCTGTGGCTTGAGGGGCATTAATTAAAAGTGGAGGGGAAGAGGAGAGAAGAAAGGAGTTACTAGGGGGATACCTGGTAGCTCCTTTTATAGTATGGGTGATTTTTACTTTTTGGTAGGGTAGGAAGTTATGGTGGTTATTTAAATTTTTTTGAAAAGGAGGGAACAAAATGGAGGAATTATTAGTCCAAATAAGTAATGTGGGATTTCCTATTGTTTTATCTGTTTATTTGCTGGTACGACTAGAGACAAAGATGGATAAATTAGCAGATTGCATTGTGAAATTAACCAATGTTTTAGACAAAGATTAAGTTGTATTTTTAGGTTTTATAGCTTAAAATAGAAATAAAACAAGGCCCACACAAAGAGACAGAGCGTATAAGCTGGAAAAGATATTTAGGAGGGATTAAATGAAGATGAGTAAGAAACATTTCATGAAGGTGATAATGACTGTTGGTGTAGCAACCGTATTAACAGTTAGCACGTTTGCAGCAAATTTTACAGATATAAAGACAACAAACTGGGCATATAGTGCCCTTCAAGATATGCAACAAAGAGGGATTATGCTCCCTAATAGCAAAGGGGAAATCTTACCCTCTAAAACAATGGATTACTTTGAACTAAGCGATGTACTGGCAAAAGCTTCAGGCTTTACAAAGGCAGAGGATCAAGCGGCCATTGCACAAAACTATGAGCGACAAAAGGCAACCATCGAAAAATATAGTTCTAAATACGCCAGTTGGAATAAGCTATATGATAAGCAAATAGCTTATTTATTAGGAAGGGGTTATATTACAGAAGCAGACTTAGCTAAATTTGTGGTTAAGACGACCACGGGAACAGAAGTAAAGAGAATAGTCACCAAACAGGATTTAGCTGTCTATGCCGTACGTGTTTTAGGAAAAGAAGTAACAGCCAAAGAGGCCTATATGACAAGTAAGACCACGGGCTTTAGTGATGAAAGTGTCATCCTTGAAGCCAACAGACCTCACGTGGCTTATTTAAAAGCTATTGGACTTGTTACGGGTGATGAGACAGGTGCTTTTGTGGGAAATATACAAGTAACCAGAGCTTTGTGTGCTAAGATGACCAGTGATCTTTTAGCCTATAAAGAAAAAATGGAGCAGGAAGTAACTGCACCTAATAATAACCAGACAAATAGTCAAACCATTAACGTTGAAAAAGTCATGAATAAGACCACATCTGAGCTTTTTGTAAAATATACAAAAGCAGATGGTCAAAGTACTTGGGCTACCATTAAAAAGACTACACTTGTAACAGATGAGGTAGGAAGTCCAGTGGATTTAAGTACGCTTATTAATACCACACTTAATCGTCAAGCCACTATTACTACAGAAACAGTTAATGATACAATCTACATACAGTCTATGAAATTCCAAGATAGTAATGGAACGACTACGACACCTACAACCGCAGTGTATAGAGGAACTATTACACGTGTTGGCACCTATGGTGACATGACGCTTACATTGACGGACCAGACTTCTAAGACCTTAATGGTAGCAGATGATGCAGTTATTACATTGGAAGGTAAAAGCGTTAAGTTAACAGAGCTTTATGCAGAGGACTATGTAGTAGCTACCGTTCAGGAAGGTAAAATTGTTAAGCTAGAAGCTACAAAAGGAAAGGCAAGTGTTTCAAATTCTTTGCTAGAAGGTGAGATTGTTTCTAGAAAAGTAGTAAGTGAAGGGCATGTTTTTAGCATTAAACAAGGGGATAAGACAGTTGATTGGACAGTAAGTAATGACGCTACTATAAGAAGAAATGGTGGTAAGGCAGACCTTTATGATATTCGCATTGGAGATACCATGAAAATAGCTAAAGAAAGTGGTGTCATTAAGCAAGTAGAAGCAACGGGCAAGAAACAGACCATAGAAGGAACTGTAACAGCTATTTACTTAGCTGGAGTTTCTCAATTAACTGTAGACCTTGATAATAAACAACAGGTTTATACTGTCAATGCAGAGAGTGAATTCTATGATAATAACCTGAGAGAATATATTGCACTTCGTGATGTAAGACTAGGGCAAACCGTCGAACTTTATGTAGATAGTAGAGAAATTATCTCTTTGGTTGTACAACGTGATAAGTCTTCAGCTATTAAATACATAGGAGTTATTGAAGATATAGGAACAGGGAATGAGTATATGGATGTACTTGTAAATTATGATCCACTTACAAGCAGCAATAATGTATTAAAGCGTATTCGAATGCCTATAACAACCACCATTATTATAGAAGGCGCAGAAGCACATAGGAGTGAACTAAGAGAAGGTAAAGACGTATTAATTACTTTTAGATATCTAGATGATGCAAGTCCAGAAAAAATCGTTGTACTTGAATAATTAATAGGTGGGGAGTGCTTTTAAAACTCAAGTTTAAGTTCTTGAATTTTATAGCACTCCCTACGTTATATACAGGGGGAGGTTATATATGCCGGTAGCTAAGAAAAATCAAAAGGTTATACCGCTGAATGGTACAAGAAAAAAAGGAAAACAGAAGAGAAAAGATCATCGAATCATTTGGATAGCTCTTTGTTTTGCAGCTACAATAGGGATATTTTTAGGGCTTAGACCTAATGCTTATGAAGTAAGCATTAATGGTAAAGTAATAGGCGCAGTTAAAAAT
Source organism: Bacillota bacterium (assembly GCA_023415525.1). Taxonomy (GTDB): domain Bacteria; phylum Bacillota; class Clostridia; order Lachnospirales; family Cellulosilyticaceae; genus Sporanaerobium. The sequence goes on from JAEZKI010000508.1 coordinate 9,674, forward strand.
AAGGAAATTATTGAAGAGGCTAAACAGACCGTTGAAGCACAGTTAAAGACCAAATACAATGCAGAAATCAGTTTTGAAGAAGAGCCTATACTACGAAAATATCGTGCCAAAAAAAATGACTATGTGAATCCAAGTTATTTAGTCACTTCTATGAGAGAAAATCTGAATGTGCTTATTTGTTTTAAAGAGGTCCTTGTGGAAGGTAAAAGTATTGGGATTATTGCTTCAAACAAAGAATTAGAAGAACTTAAAGCGCAGCTTAAGACAGCTTATTATGGTAATAAGGAAGTAGAGGTAGAGTTTGCTAAGAAAGTAGAGCTAAGGGATATTTTCGCCAAGGAAACAAGTCTTATTAAGATGGAACGATTAGTGGAAAAGTGTTTAGTCACCACACCTAAAGAAGTGACCTATGTTGTACAAAGTGGGGATTCCCTATGGTCTATTGCTAGTCAACTAGGTAT
>JAEZKI010000295.1 GCA_023415525.1 Bacillota bacterium
CAGATAAGGTGCTTAAGGAAGTGCGTACAGCAGCCCGTAAAGCCCAAGTTATAATTGATGAAAAAGATTTACAAGCTGCCAAAAAAGGTATGAGCGAGACCATTGAAGGGCAGACTAAAAAAATCAATAAAGTCACAGGGCATAGCCAAAGACCACTCCCTAAACTAAAGACAGTTACAGTAGGTGAAGAGGTTTTAGTTACTTCTCTTATGCAACAGGGGACGGTTATTGAGGCACCGGATAGCAATGGAAATGTTGTAGTTAGGCTAGGCATTATGCCTATGAAAATTCATCTTTCCCAGCTTCAACCCGTAAACGAAAGACAAGAAGAAACAACAAAGAATAAAAGTAAAGGTAAAGAACCTAAAATAGCCGGAGGCGTTAGTTATCATCTTTCCAAGACAAGTACGATTTCTACACAGGTAGATGTAAGAGGAATGATGGTAGATGAGGCACTTCCTATTGTTGATAAATATTTAGATGATGCTTATCTATCTGGTCTGAAGCAAGTGACGATTATACATGGTAAAGGTACAGGGGCTTTGCGAGCGGCTATAACGACTATGCTTAGAAAGCATCCTCATGTAGAAGAGCACAGACCAGGCAAATATGGGGAAGGAGAAATGGGCGTAACGGTGGTTACGATTAAATAGAAGGAGAAACACATGATAAAAATACTCATAGTAGACGATGATACCAATATTGCCGAACTTACTTCACTCTATCTCAGAAAAGAAGGCTATGAAACACAGAAGGTATTTAGTGGCAAAAGGGCACTGGAGGTTTTTGATGAATATGCACCAGACCTTGTCCTTTTAGATATTATGCTTCCAGAGATAGACGGCTACGATGTGTGTAAAGAAATTCGCAAACATAAAAAAACACCTATTATTATGCTTACAGCAAAGGGTGAGGTTTTTGATAAGGTTCTAGGCCTTGAGTTAGGGGCTGATGATTATATTATTAAACCCTTTGACCCTAAAGAACTTATTGCTAGAGTAAAAGCTGTTTTAAGACGCTCTATCCATCAAAGTGAACCCCTCACCAATAAGAAGCAAATTACACTAGATAATTTAATTATAGATAAGGATAACTATTCTGTTACCTATAAAGGACAATTGGTAGAATTGCCACCTAAGGAACTGGAAGTGCTTTATTTTTTAGCTAGCCACCCCAAACAAGTTTTTACAAGGGAGCAACTTTTAGATAAAATATGGGGTTATGATTTCGTAGGAGATACCCGCACAGTAGATGTACACATTAAGCGACTACGCGATAAATTTGAAGGTGATCACACATGGAGCATAAAAACAGTATGGGGCGTTGGGTACAAATTCGAAAAGTAAAGAACAAACTGTTCTTACCTACCCTTTTTAACCGATTGCTAGTGGTTTATATTAGTATTTTAGTAACCACACTGATTATTTTGTTTGTAGCTTTTTCCAATGCTTTTCAGTCTTATTTTGTAGAGTGCGCCCAAAAGCTTATGATTAAGCAAGGGGCTAGTTTAGCAGGAGAGTATTCCAAAGTGGCAGCTTATAGCACTTCACGAGAAGAGGCACTGGAGAAGATAGGTTATTATATTGAGGCTTTGGATAAGTATTTAGATTCTACCACTTGGCTTATTGACCGCCATTATGAGGTGGCATTAGCATCTAATAGTCAAAAGAAAACGATGAAGCAGGTCGTTGTTCTTGATGAGTTAGAAGTTATGGAAGTTTTTGAAGGGAACATTGTAAAAATTAAAAATGGCTTTAAGGAGCATTTTTCTACACCTGTTTTAACCATTGGGTATCCTATTAAGATGGGAGAAGAAGTACAGTATGCTCTTTTTATTCATACCCCTATGCCTGTTATTTTAAAGAGTATTAATGAAATAAGAGATATTATTCTAAAATGGATGGGTATTACAGGAATGGTTGTCTTAGTATGGATTTATGTGCTTTCAAAACAGATGACTAAACCTCTTAAAGAAATGAGTGGTGTGGCCAAGCAAATAGCCAATGGGCAATTTAATAAACGGATTCAAGTAAGGGGAAGGGACGAGATTGCGCAACTTGGACTTTCGCTTAACAATATGGCAGAGAAGCTCAGTGAGATAGACGAAAAGCGTAAGAAGTTCCTAGCTAATGTTTCCCATGATTTGCGTTCGCCGCTTACTTCTATCCAAGGTTTTATAACGGCCATATTAGATGGCACTATCCCTAAGAAACATACAGAAAAATATTTAAAGATTGTTTTAAGTGAGTCCCAACGTATGATTAGCATGGTCAACACGATCTTAGAACTGAGTAGGTTAGAGGAGGGTGTTACGCCTTTACAAAAGGTTCCTTTTCGTATGGAAAGCTTAGTAAAATCTATCTTGTCAGGTTTTGAAACGATTATTCAGCAAAAACAAATTACAGTACTTACACAATTGAGTGAAGAAGAGCCCTATGTAATAGGAGATGTAGATATGGTGAACCGGGTTCTTCAAAATTTATTGGATAATGCACTTAAGTTTGTTAATGAGGGTGGAACAATTCGATTAATGACCTGCTTAAAGGACGGCAAGCTATGGACCATTGTTAGTAACAGTGGTTCTTATATTACTGAAACTGAAAAAAAAGAAATTTGGGATCGTTTTTATAAGGGCGATAGTTCACGAGGCAAAGATAAGAAGGGACTTGGACTAGGACTTGTTATTGTAAAAGAGATTATACATCAACATCAAGAAAGTGTAGGTGTACTTATAGATGAGGAAGACATGGTATGTTTTTATTTTGGTCTTTCTGTTGCTAACGATGTCTCCAATAGTAAGTTATAGTTTTAAATTAAAACCATTATTTTTACAGATTCTTCATATAGACAGTTTATACTCTCAAATGTATAAAGGAATTAGGAGGAAATGCTATGTTTGATGATGATTTAAATAACCATTTTTATTCAGAAAATGACGGTGTAGAAGAAGGAGCAGATC
>JAEZKI010000405.1 GCA_023415525.1 Bacillota bacterium
AATGTGTGTTTAAAGATGATATGCCTGCTATCTTAGAACACTACTTAAAAACAGATGTGATTATCTGGAGCTTTCCACTTTACTACTTTGGCCTCCCCTCTAAGCTTAAAGCCTTGATGGACCGACAACTACCTCTTAATCTACCTTATATGATGGAAAGGGAAGATGGTGGCAGTGGACATCCTTCTCGTTATGACCTCTCTCAAAAACGTTATATTCTTATTTCTACCTGTGGCTTTTACTCTACACAAAACAACTATGATGCTATTCATGAACAATTTCGTATTTTATATGGTGATAACATTACCAAAATTATTTGTCCTGAAGGTGAGCTCTTTGGTGTAGCTCCTTTGAAAAAACGAACCGATGAATATCTGAGCTACGTCCAAGCTGCCGGTAGGGATTACAATGCCTCTGGAACTTTCTCTGCCCAAACTCAGGCTAAATTGTCCGAACTTCTCTATCCCCCTGAGACTTTTATTGAACTAGCAGATGCCAGTTGGGAGATTGCTCCTACTGAAGAGACAGACTCATCTACTCCTGGAGATGCCCCCCATTCCATTGTAAGTAAAGCCCATGGCTTTATGCGTCAAATGGCAGCAATCTATAACCCTGCCAGCTTTTCTGGCAAAGATATTATCCTTGAAATGTATTTTACAGACCTACAAGAAACCTATCAGCTCCTACTAGGCAAAGAAAAATGCTTGGTTAAGGAAAAAGATTTTTCTCCTTATACCACCCGTATTGAGACTCCTTTTTCTACTTGGTTAGATATTTCAAATGGTAAACTAAATGGTGCCAAGGCTATGATGGAACATAAGTATAAAACCCTAGGAGACTTTAATATCATGCTAAAGATGGATGATTTATTTGGCACAGGAGACTCTTCTTCTGAGGATACTAGCTCTTCACCTTCTTCTAATGGAAGTTCTAAAAAAACCAATATGTCTTTAATGATTTTTCCTTGGTTTATCATCTGGGTATTTATGGCCATTAACCCTATGTGGGGTGGTATACTCGGTATTTTAAGTGCTGTTTTAGTCCCTCTCTTATCCGCTAAATGGAAACTTACATACTATGAGCAGCTTAGCACTTTTATGGTAGCCCTACTTAGTTTACTGGCTTTATTAGGCTTACCCGTTCGTATCTTGGTTCCACTGTCTTACCTCTTCTTTGGTCTTATGTGGACAGCTTCTTGCTTGACGCCCATTCCCCTTACAGCCCACTATTCCATGAATGACTACAACGGAGCAGTAGCCCTCAAAAACGCACTGTTTATGAAGACAAATCTCATCCTCACACTTTGTTGGGGCGTCTTATATCTGGTTACACCTATTTGGACTTATGTTATTATGGGAACTTCTTTGGCTCCTCTTATAGGCCTTATCAATTCTCTATGCCCCCTGCTCTTAGGCCTTTTCACGGCTTGGTTCCAAAAATGGTATCCTGCCAAAGTGGCTAGCCAGTAAGAAAAATACTGACTTTATCTCATTAGCCTCCTTAAGTGATATTAGACTTAAAATATATTTTATGTGATATAGTAAAAACAGCAACGAAATTAAACTTGTGTAAAAGATTTGGGGTGAACTCTAGAATCAATTTTAATCATTACGAATCCAAAATAATGAATAATAAAATCCACCAGTCTTGAATTATTCTGGTGGATTTTATATGCTTCTTATCTAAATTAATCTTGACTTCTTTAAGAGTTTGATAATCGCAGTTGCACTCTGGGCTCTTGTAAAACTATCTTTTGGGGTTAGCCTTCCTTCATTATCTCCTGCAAAAATACCATTCTTTATACAGATTGTAGCTTTCTGCCTTGCATAGGATGAGATGTTATCAGAATCTATATACAGCCTAAGTTGATTGCTTACATCTGTATCAGATACATTTACATTCATACCTGTAATCTCCATAGCTTTTGCAAGCATTGTCATTGCCTGTTCCCTAGTAAGCAAGTCCTGTGGTCCAAACTTTCCGTTGGAATAGCCAGCAATTATTCCATATTCATATGCTGTATAAATAGCGTTGTAATAGGAATCGTTTCTATTTACATCATTAAATATTTCAGGAAATTTAGTACCTTTTAGTCCAAGTGCTTTAACAACCATTGATGCAAATTCTGCTCTTGTGATTGCTCTATCTGGTGCGAAATTTCCATTTCCAACGCCATCGTCAATCAATCTTGAACCTACTTCATTTACATAGGTCTTTGACCAGTGTTTCTCCACATCCTTAAAGGTTACTGGATTCCATATCACTGTATATGTACTGTTTGTAAGACTATTTATCTTTGCATAGTACTTTCCGTCAATAACAACTACTGAAGTAGGAACATGTGAGAATGTACCGTCCTTATTTGCTACTACACCAGTGGTTATCTTATTAGGATCAGCTCCATCAGGTAAAGCCACTGTTCTTTCAACGTAGTTATTGAATCGGGATACATCTACCGTCTTTCTTCCATCTGAACAACTTATCTCAAATTCAACAGGTTTGACAATCAATTGATAGTTTAAATTTTTTGCTGAATCCTCAACTATTTTTATTGTTTCCTCTGGCGCATTTAAAACACTAACGTTTATTTGAATATCTTTTAACTGAACTTGCTCCCCCATTTTTTCTAAAATATTGTCTATATTTATATCTTTTGCAGATATAATATAGCCTATATCCTTGGTTTTAATTTCCAGGGTTGCATTTTTTTCTTCCATATTTTTTAATATCTGACCATTGAGGTTTATTGCAACTACATTAGAATTATTACTTACAGATATTATTACCTTATTAGCTTCGTCTCTATTTGCATTGTTATTACTCATTTTATTGAGATTTTCTTTAACTGCATCATCACTCAATGTTATCGTTGATGTTTTAACACCATTCTTTTCATTAACCTCTATAGTTGCTGCTTTTTGAGAATCATCATTAAAAAACATCTCGAACTTATCATCTGTTGATGTAGATTTCCTATCTTGGCCGTTAGATGTGCTACTACCTCCTAAGGATGAAGTATTATTAGTTAAATATGTTATTCCTGTTGTCTCTTTTACCGAAATAGCATTTCCCATCTTGTCGTATATGGATGTAGCATTTACAGGCTTGATTTCTATTGTTTCCTTACCATTTGAAATTCCACCAGTTAACGTAAGGAATACCCTTATGGTGGTTTCCCCACCAGAAAGTTCACTTGCAGATGCTTCTATAGAATTATTATTTTTCTTAACTGCGCTTATTTTGACATCTGTAACTGAGCCACTATTCTTAGTGAAAATTAAATTTAATTTATCTGCTGTCAGTGCAGTAACTCCATTGTTTGCTCCATAAACCCCTTCACTGAAGGTTATATCAACATATGTATTATTTGCTGCAATTGAGGTTGAATTAATTCGAGGACCTAAATTATCAATCACAATTCCTGTCGTATTACCAACATTTTGAAGTGTCAATATTGCATTATTCCCTTTTACATCTTTTATTGAGGTAGTATTCGAAATAATACTCTTAACTACTATTCCACTATCATCATTGTCCTCTTTCTGTATTGTATAGCTATAGATAATATGATTTGCAGTATTTGATACATATACGGCATTTCTTGCTACTCCGCCTATCTCAAGTAAAAGCGTAGTTGTGGTATCATCTAAGACTACATTTTCACTGAAATTAACTATAAAGTGGATTGTCAACATTTAGTTGGACAACTTTTTTAAGGTGATTCATTTAAGTATTTTATTTTATATTGATACGGTGTCAGATAGCCTAATGACGAATGAATTCTATGATTATTAAACCAGTTCACAT
>JAEZKI010000429.1 GCA_023415525.1 Bacillota bacterium
GGAGAGTGTGATGTCCTTATTTTAGATGAGATACTTAATGCTGTGGAATTAGGAATTATTCCAGAAGAGCTTCTTTACAACTTAATGGATACTAAGCCAGAGGAAGTAGAGCTTGTTTTAACAGGACGTCATATTAATGAAGAAATTGCCAAAAGAGCAGATTATATTAGCTGTATAGACGACATTAAGCACCCTATGGAAAGAGGAATAGGAGCTAGAAAAGGAATAGAATTCTAAGCCATTTATAGGGCATAAAAAGGTGGTCTTAGTTAACTTTAAGAGTTAGCTAAGACCACCTTTTTAAATAACTTTTATAACAAAACGTTGGATAAGAAAATTTTAGGCTTCCAATAAGTGCTCCATGTTATAGAGGCCAGGTGCTTTGCCAACCAGGAACTTAGCAGCCTTTAAAGCGCCTACAGCAAAGACTTCTTTAGAACTTGCTTGGTGACTTAGAGTAATGACTTCATCATTTCCAGCAAAAAGGATATCATGCTCACCTACAATCGTGCCACCTCTTATGGCATGAATGCCAATTTCCTTTTTTGGACGTTTCTGACGTACCGAAGAACGATCATAACAATAAGTGTAACTATTATCTAAGGTTTCATTAATAGCATCTGCGATAGCAAGAGCTGTTCCACTAGGGGCATCTATTTTCTGATTATGATGTTTCTCAATAATTTCAATATCAAAACCACTATCAGACAAAATTTCGGTAGCTCTTTTAGCAAGTGCAATAAGAAGATTAACCCCAAGAGACATATTAGCAGAAAAGAAGATGGGAATTTCCTTGCTAGCACTTTGTAAGTCGGAAATGACTTCTTTAGATAAGCCTGTTGTACAAACCACAAGAGGAATTTTCTTTTGAAGAGCATAGTCTAAAAGAGCTGGAACGGCTGTGGCAGTTGAAAAGTCAATAATGACATCTCCACCTATTGTACATTCTCCAATAGTAGGGAAAACAGGGAAAGGATTTACCTTATTGAGATAAGGATCTATACCTGCTACTAATTCGATATCTTTATAATTATCTATTAGTCGGGAGATTGTCTGACCAACCTTGCCATTACAACCATGCATTAATACTTTTATCATGTGTCTCATCCTTTCTACAAGTTACTACTGGGCAATTAAAGAGGCTTTAAGAAGAGCATCACGTAATAGGGCCACATGACATTCTTCTAAAGAAGTAAGTGGTAAACGACAAGGCCCTACACCAAAGCCCATCATATTAAGGGCTGCTTTAACAGGAATAGGATTTACCTCGCAGAAGAGTGCATTAGCCAGTGGTAATAATTCTAATTGAAGTTTAAGGGCTTCAGCCATGCGATCTCCTAAATAAAGGCTAACAATATCATGAGTTTGTTTAGGAGCTACATTGGAGAGAACAGAAATAACCCCTTTACCTCCTAGAGAGAGAATAGGAATGATTTGATCATCATTACCTGAATAAAGAGGAAGATGATCGCCACAAAGTGATGCGATTTCAGCCACTTGTGAGATATTTCCTGTAGCTTCTTTAAGACCTACAACTAAATCCAGTTTAGATAACTCAAAAGCTGTTTGAGGCGCAATATTTACACCAGTACGGCTAGGTACGCTGTATAAAATCATAGGAAGATCAGCTGCTTTTGCAATAGCAGTAAAATGTTCGATAAGCCCCTTTTGGGTGCATTTATTATAATAAGGTGTGACTTGAAGGGTTGCATCTACACCTAAAGCTTTTGCGTTTTTAGTCAGTTCAATGCCGTGACGCGTATCATTGCTCCCTGTACCAGCAATAACAGGGACACGACCAGCTGCACGGTTTACAGCAACTTTGATACATTCTAAGTGCTCTGCATCTGTCATAGTAGAAGCTTCACCTGTTGTACCACAAATAATAATAGCATCTGTGCTATTAGCGATTTGAAAATCAATAAGTTCTTCTAGTTTTCCAAAATTAATTTCTCCGTTTTCGTGAAATGGTGTAACAATAGCGACACCTGCACCTTCAAAAATTGTCATAATACCAATCCTTTCACCATAATGTATTTTTATAATGACTTAACCGTATATTGCAATAGACTTGTAAATTCTTACCTTTATTACCATTCTATTCATAGATAGGCCTAAAGGGCACCTCTTTTAGTCGGTTCCAATAAAAAAACCAGCTCAAAGAGGCTGGCTACTAAGTCTAATCAAAAATCATTAAAAATGATGTAATGATAAAGTAGCACTCCATCACTATTGTATAATAAGTGATGACAGTTGTATAGCTATTAACCAAACAACCAGAAATAAATACAGCAAGGTATTTAAATCTTCGGCGATACACCCTTTCATTCTTTTTCTACTTCCCTTGCTAAAATCCAAAGAATTACTCATGAGGATCGCGCCTCTACAATTAAGTATTATATTGTGCTAACTATAGCATCTGCGCAAGGTAATGTCAAGGATTAATTTGTTATATTTAGAAAATTCTCAGTCATTTCTAGATAGCAATATTGTCTTATTTTATCACAAGAATGTGATAGACAGCTGAGAGATAAAGAGGGTATAAAAAAAGTAACACAGAGAAAAAGAGGGAAAAAGGATGAAGAAAAAATTACTAAAACTGACTTGGCCAATTTTTGTTGAAAATTTATTATTTATTTTATTGGGAAGTATGGATACATTAATGCTTAGCCACTATTCAGATACAGCCGTGGCAGGGGTTGGAGTTGCTAATGAACTGATTAGTATGGTTGTATTACTATTTGGTGTTATTACTATAGGGACAGCTATTTTATGTGCACAATATGCAGGAGCAGGTGAACAAAGGAAAGTCCATCAAGTTGTAGGCGTGTCTCTTTTATTTAATGGGTTAATAGGCAGTCTATTTAGCATACTTCTCGTTTTTGGGGGTCCTCACCTACTGGAACTCATGGAAGTGAGACCTGAAGTTATGAGTCATGCAAAGTCCTATCTGCAAATAATAGGAAGTGTTCTGTTTGTACAAGCGTTAGGGAATACAGTTGCTGCTTCCATGAGAAGTTTAGGTTATACAAAGGCCAGTATGTTCATTTCTGTAGCCATGAATATATTCAACATTGCAGGAAATTACTTTTTGATTTTTGGGAAAGCAGGTCTTCCTGCTCTTGGAGCTTCTGGTGCAGCTCTTTCCACAAGTATAAGTCGTGTATTAAGTGTTTTAGTCATGTGTATATTTCTTTTTAAAAAGGTA
>JAEZKI010000432.1 GCA_023415525.1 Bacillota bacterium
CATCTACCAGACCATTATGAAAAACCTTGGTCACAAAAAAATCCGTGTGGTAGTGGATGCTACTAAAGATTTGCTTCTTAATGTACTCCCTTATAAACCTTTCCTTATTAAACCTAATCAAGAAGAACTAGGCGAATTATTTGGTGTCACCCTAAACACAAAAGAAGAACTTATTACCTATGGCCAAAAGCTCCTTGAAAAGGGTGCCCAAAACGTACTTATTTCTCGTGGTGGAGAGGGGTCTTTATTACTGACTGAGACGGGTGAAATCTTGGAGGGTTCTATTCCAAAAGGCACACTTATTAGTACTGTAGGTGCTGGTGATTCTATGGTTGCTGGCTTTATTGCTGGTTTTATTAAGTACCAAACCTTTGATAAAGCTCTTCAGTTAGGTGCTGCCACTGGCAGTGCTACTGCTTTTTCCCCTTGGTTGGCAAAAAAAGATACCATTGATGCTCTGTTAACACCTTAACTTTATTTACTTATTCATTTTTTTACTAATCATTTGACATTCTATTGACTTATTTAGGAGGCTAGATATGCGTATTGTAGATTTGCTCCAAGAGCAAAGTATTGATTTAAACTTCAAAGCAGCTTCTAAACAAGAAGCCCTTGATCAACTTATTGACTTAATGCATGCTACAGGTCATCTTTCCATTAAAGAAGACTATAAGGAAGCGATTCTTTCTCGTGAATCCCTAAGCACTACTGGAATAGGAGAAGGTATTGCTATTCCCCATGCCAAAGTAAATGCTGTTAAAAAGGCAACCTTAGTCGCTGCTACAAGTAAAGAAGGTGTTGATTTTGAAGCTTTAGATGGTGCACCTTGTCATCTCTTCTTTATGATTGCTGCACCCAATGATGCCAATAACACTCATTTGGAGGTGCTCTCTAGGCTTTCTACCTTACTGATGGATCCTGCTTTTAGAGAACAACTCATCCATGCTCCTTCTCCAAATGACTTTTTACGTTATATCAATATTGCTGAAACAGAAAAGTTTGGTAATGAAACAGTAGAAGAAACTTCAAAAGAAAAAGAAGAACCCAAACAAGCTGGCTATCAAGTATTAGCTGTTACTGCTTGTCCTACAGGTATTGCTCATACCTTTATGGCTGCAGAAAGCTTATCCAATAAAGCAAAAGAAATGGGTATTCGTCTTAAAGTAGAAACAAACGGTTCTGCTGGTGTCAAAAATCGTCTGACTCCAGATGAAATCGAAAAGGCTACATGTATCATTGTAGCTGCTGATAAAAAGGTAGAGATGAATCGTTTTGCTGGCAAAAAAGTTATTATTACGAAGGTAGCCGACGGCATTCATAAAGCCGAAGAGCTTCTAAATCGTGGAGTTAATGGGGATGCACCTATTTATGAACCTGCTCAAAATGCTTATCATACAAAAGGGGATAGCGAAGTTCAGACCAGTGAAGGTGTAGGGCGTATCATTTATAAACATTTAATGAATGGTGTATCTCATATGCTCCCCTTTGTTATTGGTGGTGGTCTCCTTATAGCTATTGCTTTCCTCATTGATACCCTTGCTGGTTACACTGGCAATCTAGGATCAAATCTGGCTTCTGCTGCTTGGTTTAAATCAGTAGGTGACGCAGCTTTTGGTTTCATGCTCCCTGTTTTGGCAGGTTATATTGCCATGAGTATTGGTGAACGACCTGCCCTTGCTGTGGGCTTCGTAGGAGGAATGTTAGCTAACCTAGGCGGTTCAGGCTTTTTAGGTGCCCTTATTGCTGGTTTTGCTGCGGGGTATATAGTTATAGGTCTTCAAAAACTCTTTAGCTATCTACCTGACTCTTTAGAGGGACTTAAACCTACCTTGTTTTATCCCCTCCTTGGAATTTTCCTTATTGCAGTAGCTATTTCCTTTATTATTAACCCACCTGTAGCTCTAATTAATGGATGGCTTACAAACACTCTCCTTAATATGGGTGCTACTAGCAGCATCATCGTTGGTATTATTCTAGCAGGTATGATGGCTATTGATATGGGTGGTCCTGTAAATAAGGCGGCCTATGTAGTAGGTATTGCAGCACTTGAAGCAGGTAACCTCTCTATGATGGCAGCTGTTATGATTGGTGGTATGGTCCCTCCTCTTGCCATTGCCTTAGCTACTACTTTCTTTGCTAACCGTTTTACGAGTCGTGAACGTCAATCAGGTATTATTAACTATGTGATGGGACTTGCTTTCATTACAGAAGGAGCTATTCCTTTTGCAGCTTCTGACCCACTACGTGTCATCCCTGCTTGTGCTATTGGTGCAGCTCTTAGTGGGGGTCTTGCTTCCTTCTTTGGTTGTACTTTAAATGCTCCTCATGGCGGCATCTTTGTGGTTCCTGTTATTGGGCATCCTGTAAGTTATATTATTTCTCTTATTATTGGCTCCATTGTAGGCGCCCTTATTCTTGGTTTTCTAAAAAAACCCTTAGGAGATGGTACTCCAAGCTAATATCTTCTAAAAAAAGCTCTATTCCTATGAGTCTTCCTTAAAGTTTAAGTTTAACCTTTACTTTAAGGATTGTTCTCACTGAAATAGAGCTTTTTCTTTATAAATTTTTCTTTTTAATATTTATACATTATTATTTCAAAAACTTAGAAATCTTTCTTTTTAAGACCTTTTACAATAATAAAAATAAGGATACCACTTAAAGCAATGACGACAAAGGTAAATACGCCTTTAAGAGAGAAGGTGTTTTTTTTATGAGTTATCTCCATCTCTTCTCCTAAACTGGCCTTAATCTGAATAAGACGTTCAATGTTTTGCTGATAGGTTTCTATATCATAGAGGGGCTTTTCTAAGCTTTGGTCACCATAGTTTAGGGTGTAGCTCTCCCCGTCCCCTATTTTACCAACTACCTTATCCTCTCCATAGCCTTCTAGTTTTTTATCAAGATTCATTGCACCCTCATTAGGATTTTCAAGCAATTCTAATAAAATACCGTCTCCACCCTCTGAACATTGGGCAATATCATCCATAGCGCGGTTCTCTTTTCTTTTAAAAACCAGCTTATGGACTTCATAGGTTCCTATAGCTTCCTTAATATCTAGTGGACGGTCATCATGGTTTTCAATCACTACTTCGAAAAGGCTGTAGTCTCTACCATTTACCACTGGGACTGTGGTATGCTGCGCTGACAGCTCTTCAAAATCCATAGCATAAAGACTTCCCTCACCTAGGCAGATTCTTTCCTTATCCTCATTGGTTCCCCATAAGGTATAGTCCCTTCTAAAGTTTCCTGGAATAGTAAGCTCTATCTGATAAAAAGGAAGATGATTAGAATTATCAAAGGTTAGATGGGTTGCCTTTTCCTTTTCTGTTTGTTTATAGTCCCACTTCTTACTTTCATGATAAGCATCTACCTTGTCCTCTTCCCAGTTATACTGAGCTTCGGTACCTTCTAGCCTCACTTCTTTTTGTTCTTGCTGCCTAGCTATTCTGTAAAAAGGATATTTGACGGCTTCTAAAAAACTTATCTCTGTAGACTCTCCAACGGCTACGTCAAAAACAACATCTTCTTTTATAAAATTCCAATTCATTTGATCATAGCTTCCGTAGATTTTCACCCTCTGGGCATAATCCTCTCCTACCATCTGAAGCTTTAGTTTGTTAATAAGCACATCTGAGCTTTCACTATACTCCTTTATTTTTACATCTGTATAAGCCCAGCCTTCCTTAATCCATTCGTTCTCCACCAAGACAGTATAATTCACTTTCCCTTGAGAAAGAGTGTCAGAGCTTTGGGTGATATAATAAGGTATTTCTTCACCCTTATCTCCTACAATCCGTAAATCACCTAAATCTTTACGTGCATGGGCATAAACCTGCTCATCTAAGAAAACGCTAACATACTCATCTTCCTCTACCCATTCCCCTAAAATGCTTTTAGTCCATCCATTCTTATAGCCTACGGGTTTGCCATAAAGCCCTGTAGTATAAAGA
>JAEZKI010000004.1 GCA_023415525.1 Bacillota bacterium
CAACTGATGATGACACTCATTCTTCCCAGCTAGAGGATAAAAATGAGCTACTTCAAATAGATGGAATGTCTGAGAAACCTCAAGTCGTAGAAAGGGTTCGTGTGGGAAGTGTAGATGAGTTGCCCCAAACAAAGGAAGGGCAAGAAGAAAAAAGTTATGTCCAACGTCAATTAGATGCTTTTGATTTTAATGAAATGATTACGTTGTGTACCGTGTATAGCGAGGCTAGCCAAATAGCAACAGAAGCTGAGGCACTAGATATACTTCTTTCTAATACAGAGGAAGTTGTAGAGTATGAGATGAAAGAAGGGGACAATATTTGGGATATTGCTATGGCTCATGATACCACCATGGAGCATATTCTAGAAATTAATCCTCAAATTGAAGATGAGACCTGTATGCAAATTGGTGAAGTCATTAAGCTAGAAGTACCTGACCCCATTATTTCTTTAGCTATGACAGAAACAGTAACCTATAAAGAAATGATTCCTATGGAAATAAAGTATGAAGCTTCTGACACATTATATAAAGATGAAACAAAGGTAAAAGTAGAAGGAGCAGATGGAAAAAAAGAAATGACGGTCCTTTATAAAACTATAAATGGAAAAGAAGTGAGTCGGGAGACATTAAAAGAAAAGGTACTAGAAGAGTCTGTTACAAAAGTTATTCTTTATGGGACAAAGGCTAAGCCTAAAAATGGAGCAGGTGATTCTGCAAGACCAACAGCTGGGTTGTTCATGCATCCTTTAAGTGGAAGAGGTCGAGTGAGTTCAGGTTATGGTTATCGTGGTTCACAATATCACAGAGGGATTGACTTAGCAGCTTCTGCAGGAACTCCTATTTATGCTGCGGCAGCTGGTAAGGTCATTTATGCTTCCTATAATTCAGGGGGTTACGGTAAGATGGTTATTATTGATCATGGTAATGGGTATAAGACCTACTATGCTCATAATAGTAGTATTTATGTACGCACAGGTGACTGGGTTGCCAAAGGCGAAAATATTGCCGGTGTAGGGAGCACGGGAAACTCTACAGGTAATCATCTGCATTTTGAAATACGTAAAAACGGAACCCCTATTAACCCTTATGGCTATATTTTTTAGAAAATCAATAGAAGTTTAGGAATAAAAAGCTGCTCTAAGGAGGAAATCCTCTTTAGGACAGCTTTTTTACTTATTTTAAAACAAAGGATTTACAGTCTGTGCATTCTACCTGAGTAGGGTTAGCTTCATGAGTGCCTACTTGAATGGCATTAAGTGTACAATAGTCTTCAGTATTTGCATGATATTGACATTGTTGAACGCTGCATTTAATACTTGGGTTTTTTTCCATAAAAATGCTCCTTTCAAAATTAAGGTTAAAACTACTTTATTAGTATGACCTTTTAAAAAAAAATAATAGATGAAAAAGTTGGAAATGTAGAAGGAGAACTATTTCTTTTCTTGCCCAGTTAGACTATGATAAAAGAGAATAATAAAAACATGATGAAATAAGGAGGAATACACATGAACGAATTTGAGTTTTATTCACCAACTAAAGTTATTTTTGGCAAAAATACAGAGCAGCAAGTAGGTAGAGAAGCAAAAAATTGGGGGGCAAAAAAAGTTCTTCTTCATTATGGTGGAAAAAGTGCAGTGGAATCAGGGCTCCTTAATAAGGTAGAGAGCTCCTTAACGGAAGCTGGATTAGAATATGTTAGTCTAGGAGGCGTAAAGCCTAATCCAAGGTTGGGTCTTGTAAGGGAAGGTATAGCTCTTTGTAAAAAGGAGAAGGTTGATTTTATAGTGGCAGTAGGGGGAGGAAGTGTTATTGACTCTTCAAAAGCCATTGCTTTAGGTTTGGCTAATCCTGAGATGGATATATGGGATTATTATTTAAGAAAAGCAGACCCTAAAGGTTGTTATCCCATAGGAGTTATTTTAACCCTTTCCGCAGCAGGAAGTGAAACCAGTAATTCCAGTGTTATTACCAACGAGGAAGGAAATGTTAAAAGAGGGCGTCCTTCTGATTTAACACGTCCAAAGTTTGCGATTATGAACCCTGAACTGACCTATTCTGTACCTAGTTATCAATTGCGTTGTGGTATTGTAGATATTATGATGCATACTATGGAGCGCTACTTTACGCCTACGGAAGGCAATGAATTAACTGATGAGTTAGCAGAAGGTCTTTTGCGTACAGTTATTAAGAATGGTTTAGAGGCAGTTAAACATCCCCAGAGCTATGAACCCCTTTCAGAAATTATGTGGGCAGGTAGTTTATCGCATAACTGTTTAACAGGTTTAGGTGCAGAAGGGGATTTTGCCACCCATCAACTGGGACATGAATTAAGTGGAATGTTTGATGCCACCCATGGTGCCAGTCTCTCTGCTGTATGGGGTTCTTGGGCGAGGTATGTCTATAAACAAAAACCTGCCCGTTTTGCAAAGTATGCCACAAAAGTTTGGGGAATAACAGGCGTTCAAGAAGAAGAATTAGCTTTGGCAGGTATAGCAGCAACAGAAAATTATTTCAAAGAACTAGAAATGCCTGTTAACCTAAGTGGACTGCTTGGTAAAGTACAAACAGATGAAATCTTA
>JAEZKI010000063.1 GCA_023415525.1 Bacillota bacterium
ATATACTTGATGCATTCTCATTTATTTTTTCATAATCATCCATAAGCTGTTTGAGCGTAATATTATCAACAACTTTGTTAATACTATCTCTAATCTTTTCCCAAACAGAATGGGTAACACATTTACCATTTAGAGCACAATGAACTGTATTGCCCTCGCAGGTACAATCTGTAGGAGCTAATGAGCCTTCTAGAGCTCTTAGTATTTCTCCAATTGTAATTTCTTCAGCATCTCTCGCTAAAAAATATCCTCCTTGTGCACCGCGCACACTGGTTACTAATCCATTTTTTTTAAGAAGAGCTATAAGTTGCTCCAAGTAATTTTCAGAAATTGAAAGTCTTTCAGAAATGCTTTTTAGGGAGACATGTTTTTCTTTTGAATAAACAGCTAAATCAGCCATTGCTTGTAGACCATAACGTCCTTTAGTTGATAGTTTCATTTGTTCACCTCCAATTCCTAGTAATTCTCTAGGAATTATATTTTCAGCATATCATTAGGCTGTTTCTTTGTCAATATTTCTTTTTATTTTTTACTATTTATCTTATTACATACTAAAGGACTGCTCTAATTGTCCTCTACTGCCCTCTGGGTTACTCCTTAATGAAGTAGCCTCTCGTGCATGTAAGTTGACATTTATAAGCAGTCTCTTATACATATTTTGTATTCTATTTGCATATTCTTTAATATATTTAGGAGCTATATAATTAAATGAGCTTTAGACTTAATAAATAATATATTGGAAAATATACTACCTACTAGTAACTTCTGCTCCTCACTTGGCCCCATTTGAGGAGTAGGACTATCTTTTGAAGTGTAAAGGATTTATAAATCTGAAGCTCATTATTTTAAAAAGTTATGAAGTTATTTAAAAAGGGGATACTCTACCATTTTAACACTCTATGCTATATAATATGTTTTCGCTGAAAATATGTGCTACTTATTTTATTAATAGTTTATGCCAATACCTCCTCTCAATGTTCCTTTTTTTTCTTTTTTCATCATTTCCTATAAGTTTTAGCCAATATTAATTCTATAAACTTATTTTTATATTTAATAAAATGTGGTATATTTAATATTATACTTTATTAAATATCATTTATTAGGATGTGAATTAAAATGGATGTTAGTAATTCCCCAGACGCCTTAAAAGACGTTCTTTATGATAAGTCTTATACTTGTCCTATATGTAATCACAAATTCACTGCAAAAACCATCAAGCTTGGTAAAAATCAAGTCACTTCTGTGGATATAGATTTATTTCCTCACTATAGTGTCGTCAATCCCATTCTTTATGACGTACTCTTTTGTGATAGTTGTGGTTATGCTGCTGTCAATAAATCTTTTGAAAAAATACTGCCTAAGCAAAAAGAATGGATTAAGGAACAAATTTGTTCTAACTATAAATATCACCCCTTAAGTGAATATGTGACGACCCATGAAGCCATCTATAAACATAAAATGGCACTTCTCGCTTGTCTGACTAAAAAAGGAAAGGTAGGAGAACAGGCCTATCTGGCCCTTCATATTGCTTGGCTCTATCGTGAATTAGAGGACTCTCTTAATGAGATGGCTTTCCTCGATCGCGCCTATACTGGTTTTGATACCGCCATATCGACTGAGCGCTTTCCTATCTTTGGATTAGATGAAGTCACTACTTTCTACATACTGGCTGCCTTAGCCTATAAATTGAATAAGATAATAGAAGCAAAAAAATATTTAGGGACTGTTCTTACTACAAGTGGCATTTCCGACCGTATAAAAGATCGTGCCCTTGATTTAAAAGCTATCCTCAATCAAACCTAACCTTCTTTTTAGAAGGCCTATTAAAAATAAGAAGTGGTATAACATGAAATGAAGCTTTTCATTTGATGTTATACCACTTCTTATTTATACTTTCTCAGTTCTTACCATCCTGGATATTTAGCTACCCACTCTGGAGTATCTCTGTATCCTGTATAGAGGTCCTTGGCTATTTCTTCTATTTCTTTATTTAACTCTACCTTTTTAATCCAGTCTTCATCTATCTTTTCTATTCCTAAATAAGTACCTAGGAGATTTCCTGTTAAGGAACCTACTGTTCCACTATTTCCATCCTGATTAACTGCTAGTAATAGTGCTGCTTTAAAATCATTGGTATAACTTAAACTACAATAAAGAGCCATAGCTAGTGCTTCTTCTGCTAAAAAGCCTTCTCCCAAGCTCTGTAATTTCTCTCTACTTGGTTCACCTTTCTGAGCCAGTTCTCTCGCCCTGTCAATGGCAAGTACACATTCTTCACTCTTTTCACATCCTCTTAGAATACATAACGCCTTTTCTATGGCTCCTTCTAAGTTCTCACCTTCAATAAGATAGTGAATAATAGTTGCAAAGGTCCCACTGGCTAAATAGCCTGTTGGATGACTATGGGTTATAGCTGCAGTATTGGCTCCCATCTCAAATACCAACTCTTTACTTTCCATAAGGCCTACAGGCGATACGCGCATAATCCCACCACAACCTTTACTATCATTAATTGGCCTTTTAATGGAACCTCTAATTCCTCGACCTAAAGTTGTAATGCTGGTTACACCTGGTTCTCTAAAGGCATGCAATTTTCTTACCTTAATAAGCCAACCATCATAGTCTTTGGCATTCCAATGAGGTGTCGTCAAACCTTGGGTATAGAGCCACCTTAAATAAGCTCTAAACACACCACGCAAAGTGGTATCTAAATCACGCGGCTCGTGATTTTTATGAGCCTTTACATCACTTCTTAAAAGGCCTTCTGCAGTAAATAACGTCATCTGCGTATGGTCAGAGATAGGTGCTTCTTCCATACCCTCCGGAATAATGAGGTATTCTAGTCCTTGCTCCCCATATAATTTTTTTATTTCATTATATTTCATAAAAGCTACAGGCGCACCCAATGCATCTCCAATAGCTCCTCCCATTAAACATCCATAAAAATGCTGTGCGCTTTTCATCATAGAGTTTGCCCCCTGTTGCAATAATTTTATACTTATTATAATTTTAACAATTAAACTACCCTTTTTCAATACTCACAAAATAAATATTTATTTTACACGCTTTTTAACAATATTATCTCATTCAACAGAATCTTTAATCGTACAAATCTTTTTTCAATCCAATAAAAAAGGTATATAAGCTCTTTTCACTTAGCTTCCTTACAATATACTGTTTATTCTTTAACAGTCTATTCTAAAGAAACTTACCGTCTTTTTAGCTTATATACCTTTCCTTTGATACTCATTTCTTATTCTAATATCAAATCACTAATAGCTGCTCCAGGGGCTACCATAGGTAGTACCATCTCATCAATACCAATATGACAATCCAAAACAGCTGGTTTCTTTCTTTCTAGGGCTTGACTAAAAGCTTTATTAAATTCTTCTTGAGTGGTGATAGTATAACCTGCTATACCATAAGCTTTTGCTAGAAGTGCAAAGTCTGGCCCTCTATCTAGAGTACTCTCTGCATAGCGCTTCTCATAAAACTTGGTTTGCCATTGACGTACCATACCCAAGGTCCCATTATTCATTACAAGAATAATAACAGGAACATCATAATAAGCAATTGTAGCCAATTCATTACAATTCATTCGGAAGGAACCATCTCCAGCAATATGCACCACTTGCTTATCTGGTCTACCTATTTGTGCACCAATGCTAGCACCTGTTCCATAGCCCATTGTACCCAGTCCACCTGAACTAATAAAGGTTCTAGGCTTAGTATATTTAAAGAACTGAGCTGCCCACATTTGATGTTGTCCCACTTCAGTAGTAATAATGGCTTCTCCTTGCGTTTGGTCATAAACACTCTCCAGTATAAATTCTGGTCGTAAGGTCTCATCCTTCTGATAATCAAAATGAAATTCTTCTTTCCACACTCTTACTTGTTCAATCCATGCATCATGCTCCATTTGAGGAATTAAACTAATAAATGTAGCTAGGATTTCTCTTACATCTCCAATAACTGCACTATAGGCTTTAATATTTTTGCCTACTTCTGCTGGATCGATATCCACATGTAAGATTTTAGCATGAGGAGCAAATTTAGATACATCACTTATCACACGGTCACTAAACCTTGCACCTAAAGCTATAAGTAAATCACATTCTGTTGTGGCTAAATTAGAAGCCTTGCTTCCATGCATACCAATAAGTCCCGTAGCTAAGGGATGGGTTTCAGCAAAACCTCCAATACCCATTAATGAAGTGGCAACAGGTGCTTGTAACTTCTCTGCAAATTGTAAAAGTTCATCTTGTGCTCCACTACCGATGACACCCCCACCGCTATAGATAAGGGGTTTTTTAGCCTCCTTCAGTAGACTGACAGCTAAATCAATAGCCTGCTGTCTTATGGTATGAACGGTACGTCCTGTGGGCTTTGGGTTTTGCACTTCATACTCACAAAATTGAGCTGAAATATCCTTTGGAATATCTATAAGTACAGGACCTGA
>JAEZKI010000154.1 GCA_023415525.1 Bacillota bacterium
TTACAGACCTCAATGTACGCAGTAAAATAGCTAGTGATAGAGACAGAGTAGGTGAGTTGATGAGTAGAGTAGAAGCGATCATTCATAAACTTGAGGAAAAGAAAAAGCGTTTAAGTTATGAATTTCAGCAAATTAAGAGTCAGAAAGAAGAATTCTTAGCTGAACAAATGGGGAACTAAAGAAAGAGGATAAGAAAATGGGTGTACGTGAGGTTGAGAGCTATTTTAAAGAAAAAAATATAAAGAAGGAAATCATTTTTTTGGATGAAAGTAGTGCTACAGTTCCTTTGGCAGCTAAAGCTTTAGGGATAGAGGAAGCCCGAATTGCTAAGACGTTAGCCTTTAATGGCAAAGATGAGAGTTTGGTGGTTGTTGCAAGAGGAACAGCAAAGATTGACAATGGCAAATATAAGGCCACTTTTGGCATAAAGGCTAAGATGATGAGTTTTGAGGAGACTCTTGAAAGGACAGGTCATCCTGTAGGAGGTGTCTGTCCTTTTGGACTCCCTCAAGGTGTAACTGTTTATTTGGATGAGAGCTTAAAAGATTTTGATAGCGTCTATCCAGCAGCAGGAGGGAATCATACAGCAGTAGAGATGACACCAGAAGAATTAGAAAGGTTAACAGGGGGAAGCTGGGTAGATGTTTGTAAATAAATTTCAATGATAAAGGAGGAAAAGTATGAAATGTATATCCTGGAACGTTAATGGCCTAAGAGCTTGTATCACCAAGGGTTTTTTAGACTATTTTAAAGAAAGTGATGCGGATATTGTCTGCTTACAAGAAATCAAATTGCAAGAAGGGCAAATCCAACTGGAGCTCCCGGGGTATTTTCAATACTTTAATTATGCAGAAAAAAAGGGTTATTCAGGGACAGCTATTTTTAGCAAAAAAGAACCTTTAAAAGTACAGTATGGACTAGGGATTCCTCATCATGATACAGAAGGACGAGTGATTACTTTAGAATTTGAGTCGTTTTATATGGTAACAGTTTATACCCCCAATTCTCAAAGTGAATTAGCACGTCTTAGCTACCGTATGGAATGGGAAGATGACTTCAGGGCTTATTTAAAGAAGTTAGATGAAGTAAAGCCTGTTATTTTATGTGGGGACCTGAATGTAGCCCATCAACCTATTGATTTAAAAAATCCTAAGAGCAATGAGCAAAATGCAGGTTATAGCAAAGAAGAGCGAGGAAAATTTACAGAGCTGTTAGAAGCTGGTTTTGTAGATACCTTTAGATATTTCTATCCTGAGCAAGAAGGTGCTTATAGTTGGTGGTCTTATCGTTTTAAAGCAAGAGCCAATAATGCAGGATGGCGTATTGACTATTTTATTGTTTCAAAGCGCTTAGCAGATAAACTTCTAGATGCAGAGATTCATTCAGAGGTTTTAGGCTCAGACCATTGCCCAGTAGCCTTACTACTTACTATGGATTAAAATAAAAACAAAAAACGAGAAAGGAACTAAAAATGAACTATAAAATGTTACACACTTGTTTACGCGTTATGAATTTAGAAAAATCTCTTAAGTTTTATCAAGAGGTATTAGGACTAAAAGAGACGAGACGTAAGGAATTTCCAGAGCATAACTTTAGCCTTATTTACCTATCTGATGAGGAAGGAAGCTATGAGCTGGAGTTAACTTATAATTATAATCAAGAGAAACCTTATGAATTAGGAAATGGATTTAGCCATATTGCAGTAGCTGTAGAGAATCTAGAGGCTTCTTATGAAAAGAATAAGGCGCTTGGCTATGAAGTAACAGATTTAAAAGGCCTGCCAGGAGAAGCACCCAAGTATTATTTTGTGACGGACCCAGATGGTTATAAGGTTGAAGTCATTCGCGCCTAAAGAGAACTATAAAATACCTAACAAAAAAACTAACACGTATCTAATGAGAGGTGTTAGTTTTTTTATGGGTAAATATAAGGCTGTTTTTGTTTATAAGTGAATTATTTAGCTAGTAATACAGGCATACTAGTAGATAATATCTACAGAGTAGCCTTCTTTTTCTAGGGTATCAATGACTTCTTTGATGTGTTCATGGCCATTGGTTTCTACTGTTACTTCCAAAGCCACATGTTTTAAACGATCTAAGGCTTTAAATTGGTTATGATCCAACTTAACCACGTTAGCCCCCACCTTAGCCAAAATCTCAGCAATTTTTACGAGCTGTCCTGGGGTGTCCTTTAATTTAACAGAAAAGCAGAAAAGACGTCCTCTTGAATAAAGACCATGGTTAAGGAGGGAAGACATAGTTAGGACATCAATATTGCCACCACTAATAATGGAAACCACCTTTTTATTTTGTACATTGAGCTTTTTGAGAGCGGCTACAGAAAGGGCACCCGTTGCTTCAGCTACAAGCTTATGTTTTTCAACTAATAGGAAGATGGCTTCAATAAGGTTATGGTCATTTAAGGTAATAATGCCATCCACATACTGTTTAATGAAATCAAAAGTAAGAGTACCAGGTGTTCTTACAGCTGCACCATCTGCAATCGTATCGACAGATGGAAGACTTACAATACTACCTGAATCTAAAGAAAGCTTCATGGACTGTGCTCCTTTAGACTCTACACCAATAATTTGAATGTTAGGATTAAGAGCCTTAGCAGCTACAGCAATTCCACTAATAAGGCCACCACCACCTACAGGGACAAGAATAATATCTGTATTAGGAAGCTCCTCTAAAATTTCAAGGGCAATGGTACCTTGACCAGCCATAACATCCACATCATCAAAGGGATGAATAAAAGTATAGCCTTTGGCTCTTTCTAGACGACGGGCTTCCTCATAGGCTTCATCATAAACATCACCAGCTAGAACCACATGAGCTCCTAGATTTTTAGTGGCTTGAATTTTAATAAGAGGTGTTGTTTTAGGCATAACAATGGTTACATCAATACCAAGTGCTTGACCAGAAAAGGCTACACCTTGGGCATGGTTACCAGCAGAAGAGGCAATGAGACCATGGGCCTTATCTTCCTCAGAAAGCTTGCTTATTTTATTGAGAGCACCTCTTAATTTAAAGGCACCTGTTAAT
>JAEZKI010000214.1 GCA_023415525.1 Bacillota bacterium
CCTTTAGGGCTACTTGATTGAGAAGTCCCCAAGGTTTGTTAAAATGAGGTTGGAAGAAGAAATCCACTGTTGCTAGCTCTTCCACTGTCATTTTGTTTTGTATGGCAAGAGAAAGTGTATTCATAAGCTCCGATAGGTCATAACGGGAAGCAATTTGTCCCCCTAATAAACACCTGGTGGCTTTATCATAAACGATTTTTACTGTAGCTTTTTCATAGGTTGGCATAAATTCAGGACGATAATTCTCCTCAATAATAGAGGACGCTACCTGCCATCTTTCTTCTTGCTTGGCTACTTCTTCTGTTAAACCTGTAGAAGCTATATTTATACCATAAATCTTAATGCCGGAAGTACCTTGCGTGCCCATATATTTAAGTTGAGGTTCCACTAAATTATAAGCAATTAAAGTACCCATGCGTACAGCATTGGTAGCTAATGGAATATAGCGTTGATCCTCGGCAGGGTTATAACGCACCATACAGCAGTCTCCTGCTGCAAAAACATCCTTTTGACTGGTTTGCATAAAGTCATCAATGACAATCGCCCCATTGGGTAAAGTTTTTAATTGATCTCTCACTAATTGGGTATTGGGTTTAAACCCTATACAAAGCACCACTAAATCAGCAGGGTGACTGCCTCTATTGGTGACAACTTCCTTTAACTTGCCTGCTTCCCCATTGAATGCCTCTACTTTTTCTCCTAAAACCAACTGGATACCGTGATCTTTGAAAGCCTTTTCTGCTATGTCTGTGAGTTCAGCATCTAAGTATTTACTCATGATTCGGTCTTCTGCATCGATTAAAGTGACTTGCTTACCTGTCATTTCAAAGGCTTCTGCTAGTTCTACACCAATATAGCCTGCTCCAATAATCACAATATTCTGGGCCTCTTTGGCCTTTTTTATAATCTGTTGAGCATGTTGATAATTCTTACAAAGTAAGATATTTTCTTGGTCTCCCCCTGGAATGGGTGGCACAATTGGCCAAGAGCCTAGGGTAAGTATTAATTTATCATAGGTATCCTCTTTGATCGTCTCTGCGTTTAAATCTCTAATACGCAGTTTTTTTGTTTCAAAGTCAATGTTAAGTACGTCATGTTCCATATAGGTGGTGACTCCTAATGCGGCTAGTCCTTGTGGAGAATTGTAGAATAGCTTTTCAGGTTCACTAACTACTCCACCTATACTTAGGGCAATGCCACAGGACAAAAAGGAAACATTATTATTTCTTTCATAAACTACAACTTCAGCCTCTGGATATAGTTTCTTGATGTTTACAATAGCTGCTGTTCCTGCATGGGTACATCCTACAACGATTACTTTCATCACTTCGCCTCCATTTATTAATGAGGATTAACTTTTTTTCACTATAGCATATGAACTATGAGATATCAATAGAAAATAATTATTATCTAATATTTCCTAACTCACTTCTTCGATAGCTATTACACCCTTTAATTGACTAATAAGGTCAATCACACCTTCATGTCCATTTTTACCTTTGGCATGTAAGGTTACCATTGCCGCCATAGGCATTTCATAGACTTGACTAGGCGTCAGAAGATGAAAGGATAGAAGCTTGTAATTGTTTTCTTTTAAGCATTGAATAAAAGGTTTAATATCTGCCGTATCACTAAACTCCACATAAAGTTCCATGTAATGGGAATTAGCTAAAATCACATTATCTATTTTCTGTACAGCAGCCATAACAATAAAAATAAAGACACACCCAATAATAGCTGCTGAATAATAACCCACGCCAATGGCTAAGCCCATACTAGCTGAAGCCCATAACCCTGCTGCTGTAGTTAATCCTTTTACCTGTTGTCTCCCTGTTACAATAATAGTTCCTGCCCCTAAAAAACCAATTCCACTAATAACCTGAGCCCCTAATCTTGCAGGATCACTTATTCCTCCGTATACTTGCCATATATAGTCATTTGTAATCATGGCCAAAGTGGCGCCAATACATACTAAGATGTGAGTCTTAAGTCCAGCTGGCCTTCTTTTTTTGATGCGGTCTGAACCAATAACTCCTCCACAGATACAAGCTAAAGCTAATCGTAAAACAATATCCAATGTAGTCATCTTCTCCCCCTCATTTCTTGCTATTTACATTCTCTGTACCTATTCTATGTGCCTTCTTTCAAAATCGATAGCCTCTATAAGAAATTTATCGCTCCTCATTTAACTTTTCTCTTTGGTTTTGAACACCCTCTAAAAAGCTCTCCCAGTGCTCTATAATAAGACGTGGACATTCTTTGCCTGTAAAATCTTTATGGGTTTTAATGGCCTGGGGCTTTAAGTGGTAAATCTTCATTAAATACGCAATGAGTTTTTGGGCATTTTCTTCTGCCTGTTTATAGTCTCCTGATTCACAGATCTCAATACCTATACCGTAGCGATTGCCTTCCTCAGTCCCTGCATGGAAAGCTATTTCTGTCACAGGTATAGCTTGAATCATTTCTTTGGCATCTACAACAATATGCCAAGAGGTACTACTTGAATTATTGGGATTGCTTAAAAAGTCCCTTTCATTACGTGCCGTACTCTCTGGATTGGCTGTATTATGAACAACAATGTATTTGATTTTTCGCTTTATACCTGGCCTTTTTATCTCATCTGCTAAATTGTCCTCTTGAAAAGGGATACCTATTGCTTTTTCCACTTCTTCTGCTACTAAAGGATTTTGGCTAGGTTCTATTAAAAGTCCTATAATTCCTGCAAAAACAAATAAAACCATACACGTTGCTAACGCCTTACCCCCGTTAGCCTTACTCTTTCTTCTTTTTCTCATTGAATCCCCCTGTAAAGCCTTTGTTCCCTCTTATGGTTGAGTAGAACCTTTTCTTACTACCTATATTTTTGCATTATACTACAAATTTCCTAGGAAATCTATAAAGTCTCCCTTATAAAAACAATCTTTGACTCGAATCTCCTTTTAGAAGGTCTACCAAAGATGGGACTTCTCTCCTTTAATCTTTATTTCTTGAAACGGTAATAGTAAGGTAGTGTGTCATTCCCAATGACCTCAAAGCTATAGCCTTGTTCTTTATAGTAGTGAATAATCTGTGGGAGGGCCTGACAAGTTGTTTTGTTTTTGGAATTACAGTGGGCTAAAATAATTTTACGTTCTCCTTTGTCTCGAGATTTTTTTGCATTGCGAAGTAGTTCACTAGGTGAAAGCTCTGGTTTTACGCCATCTTCTAAATTCACATTCCAGTCAAAAATATGATATCCTCTATCTGTTAATTGCTTATAAAAGTTCTGATTAAGCCTTCCTGCACTTCCCCCTGGGAAACGAATAACCTTAATATCCAGTTCTTTTTCTAACACATTGTTAATGGCTAAACGGGTCTTTTCCATTTCATTAATAAAAACCATTGGGCTATTATAGATGATTTTAAAATTATGACTATAAGTATGAAGCCCCATTCCATGGCCCTCTTCATAGATGCGTTTTAAAATAGCTTCCCTTTGCTTAATCTCTTTACCGACTATAAAAAAGGTTGCTTTAACGCCTTGTTCCTCCAGTACATCCAAGATCTTTCCTGTTAAAGGTGTAGGACCATCATCAAAGGTCAAATACACCACTTTCTCATTGCTACAACTGGGTTTCTCCATGGGAAGGGGTGATGGAAATTCTGTCCCTAGACTCCTTATACACAAGCTCATAAACTGAATAATTATTAAGCTGACACATAAAATTTTGCGATAAAATCTAGTCATCTTTCTACCTCATATTTCCATATATTCATTTTGCATTTTTTTCTTGCTTCAGAGGCTAGTATATGCAAAAATCCTATTTTTATAAAAAAGGGCCTTCTCAGTAAAAATTGTAGGCTCCCTTCTCAGTAAACTTATTTGTCTACCTTGAAAGAAGGGTACTCCAATTAGTGAGATGACCCTTTATTTTATTCCTCTTCCTCTTCTTCCTCTCCTTGCTTATTAAATTCCTCTTCACTTACCAATCTAAAATCCACAGAACGTAAAATCTTATCGGCTTTTAAAACTTGTACATAGACCTTATCACCTAAACGATAAATTTGCTTTGTATGCTCTCCAATCCAGCGATGACCAGGTTCATCGTAAATATAATAATCATCGGCCATTTCATTGACATGAACTAAACCTTCTACTGTATTGGGTAGTTCCACATAAACTCCCCATGAGGTTGTTCCAGTAATGACTCCAGAAAAAATCTGACCAATGTATTGCTCCATATACTCTGCTTTTTTAAGTTTAATCGTCTCTCGTTCAGCTTCCTCTGCTCGTCGCTCACGTTGGGAAGAATGCTTACAAACATCTGGCATTCTTTCTGTAAAGCTGGCTTCCTTTTTACCCTTTAACTCCCCATGAAGATTGGCCTTAATGATGCGATGAATTTGAAGGTCTGGATAACGTCTAATAGGAGAAGTAAAATGACAGTAATACCTGGCTGCTAGTCCAAAGTGTCCCGTACATTCTGGTGTATAACGTGCTTGCTTCATGGAACGAAGTAACAAGTGACTAATAATGTTTTCTTCTGGTTTATCCTGGACAGTCTCCAACACTTTTTGCATATCCTTAGGATGAACTTTTTGCCCAGCTCCCTTAATGTTATAGCCAAAGTTACTGATAAACTCAGTTAAAGCCAAAATCTTCTCAGGATCAGGGTCTTCATGGCTACGGAAAACAAAAGGCTTTTCTTGCCAATAATAATCTTCTGCAATGGTTTCATTACAAAGCAACATAAACTCTTCAATAATACGTGTCGCTACATTTCTGTCGTAAGGCTTAATTTCTAAAGGTGTCCCCTCTCTATCTAAAATCACTTTGGTTTCTTCAAACTCAAAGTCAATGGCTCCACGTTTCATACGTTTCTTACGTAGGATTTGAGCTAAATCTCTCATATTTTCAAACATGACTAAGAAGTCTTTGTAGCGTTCCTTCAGTTCTTCATCCTCATCCACTAGGATTTTCTTCACCTGTGTATAGCTCATGCGTTCATCAATTTTAATAACGGTCTCTAAAATTTGATGATTTTGCACATTTCCATTCTTATCTACATCCATCATACAGGTAAGTGCAAGACGATCTACTCCTGCATTGAGTGAACAAATCCCATTACTAAGTTTATGTGGAAGCATTGGAATCACTCGGTCTACTAAGTAAATACTTGTAGCACGCTCTAGAGCTTCTTTATCTAAAGGATGCTTCTCTTTGACATAATGGGTTACATCTGCAATATGAACGCCCAACCGATACATGCCATTGTCTAGCTTTTCAATGGAAATAGCATCGTCTAAGTCCTTGGCATCTTCACCATCAATGGTCACCATTTGTAAGTGTCTTAAATCTGTACGTCCCCTCTTATCTTTATCTGAAACCTCTGTAGGAATATCTTCGATTTCCTGCATAACCTCCTGTGGGAATTCAGTAGGTAAATCATATTGATAAATAATGGAGAGGATATCTACTCCAGGATCATTAACATGACCTAAAATAGAAAGAATCTTGCCTTCTGGATTACGTCTTTCCTCTGCCCAGTCTGTAATTTGAACCAAAACCTTGTGGCCTGTTACAGCTCCCTTTGACATTTTTTTTGGAATAAAAATATCTCTGGCATACTTTTGATCATCTGGTACAACAAAACCAAAGTTTTGACTTTCTTGATAGGTACCAACGAGACTTTCAGGCCCTCTATTTAGGATCTCGATAACTTCTGCCTCTGCTCGCTTTTCTCCACTTTCAGGACGGGTGATGCGGCACATGACACGATCTTTATGAAGGGCTCCATTTACACCAGATGCAGGGATAAAGATATCCTTTCCTCCCTCATCTAAAATGAGAAAGCCAAAACCCTTAGGATGTCCTTGAAAAGTTCCTGCCACTAAGTTAAAGGTTTGAGGAATGGCAAATTTTCCTCGTTTGGTACGAATAACTTTGCCTTCTTTTATAAGAAGGCAAAGTTATTCGTACCAAACGAGGAAAATTTGCCATTCCTCAAACCTTTAAC
>JAEZKI010000299.1 GCA_023415525.1 Bacillota bacterium
CGTTATACCTGTAGTGTGTGCTTTTGTTTTTTTACAAAAATATATTGTAGGTGGGATGACTGCGGGAGCAGTAAAAGAATAAGAGAAAGGACGAAGACTATGAAATTTACAAATGGTTACTGGAGAATCAGGGAAGAAATAATTCCAGCATACATGACAGAATTCGAAGAAGCACAAGTGGGTAATAACACCTTGACAATCTATGGCGTTACAAGAGCTATTACAGATCGAGCAGATACAATTAATGTGCCCCTTCTAACCATTACTTTATCTAGCCCTATGGAAAATGTGATTAGGGTATCTGCTGTGCATTTTAAAGGAAAAGGAGATAAAGGACCTTATTTTGAGATAACACCTAACAATGCTCATCAGGTAACTATTACAGAAGACCAAGAAAAAGTTGTTTACAAAAGTGGCAAGACAGCAGCTGTTATTTATAAAGCTAAGAATGGTTGGAAGTTAGAATTTAGAGAAGGGGATAAGATTTTAACTGAAAGCAGTTACCGTAATCTAGCTTATATGAGAAATACTAAGACAAATAAAAATTATATGGTAGAGCAATTGGCCTTAGATGTAGGGGAAAATGTCTATGGCTTAGGCGAACGTTATACACCTTTTGTTAAAAATGGACAGACAGTAGAGATATGGAATGAAGATGGGGGGACAGCCTCTGAGCAAACTTATAAAAATGTTCCTTTTTATATAACCAATAAAGGGTATGGTGTTCTAGTTGATCATGCTGGAGATGTTCATTTTGAGATTGCCAGTGAAAAGGTAGAACGTGTTCAATTTAGTGTAGAAAGTGAGAGCCTAAGCTACTACATTATTAATGGGAGTACCCCAAAAGATACCATTAAGTTATATACAGACTTAACAGGTAAACCTGCCCTACCCCCTTCGTGGTCTTTTGGATTATGGCTCACCACTTCTTTTACAACGAGTTACGATGAAGAGACGGTGACAAGCTTTATACAAGGTATGGCAGATAGGGACATTCCTTTACATACTTTCCATTTTGATTGTTTCTGGATGAAACAGTACGAATGGTGCAATTTTAAATGGGATGAAGATACATTTCCAGACCCCGTAGGCATGCTTAAACGTTATAAAGATAGGGGTTTACACATCTGTGTATGGATTAACAGCTATATAGGACAAAAATCCTATCTTTTTGATGAAGGAATGGAAAAAGGATATTTTGTAAAAAACCTGGATGATAGCGTCTGGCAATGTGATAGATGGCAAGGTGGGATGGCATTAGTTGACTTTACTAACCCAGAGGCTTGTAAATGGTATCAAAGCAAGTTAGAAGCATTGATTGATATGGGCGTTGACTGTTTCAAGACCGATTTTGGTGAAAGAATCCCTGTAACGGGTATTAAATATTATGATGGATCTGATCCTATAAAAATGCATAACTATTATGCTTATCTTTATAATAAAACGGTATTTGAATTACTTGAGAGAAAGCAAGGAAGAGGTAAGGCACTCGTATTTGCCCGTTCAACAGCTGCAGGAGGACAAAAGTTCCCTGTTCACTGGGGTGGAGATTGCACAGCTACTTATCCATCTATGGCAGAGGATTTAAGAGGTGGGTTATCTTTAGCTTTATGTGGTTATGGTTATTGGAGCCATGATATCGGAGGCTTTGAACAAACAGCTTCAGCAGATGTATATAAACGCTGGTGTGCCTTTGGCTTATTGACCTCACATAGTAGATTACATGGTTCCAAGTCTTATAGAGTACCTTGGTTATTTGATGAGGAAGCTTGTGATGTACTTAGAAAGTTTGTTAAGTTAAAGTGTACATTAATGCCATATATTTATAGCCAAGCTGTAAAAACCCATGAAGAAGGTGTCCCTATGCATCGGGCAATGTTTATGGAATTCCCGGATGACTATGCTTGTGAGCCTTTAGATAGGCAGTATATGTTAGGAGATAGTTTACTGGTGGCACCTGTATTTAAATCGAATGGAGAAGTGAACTATTACTTACCAGCAGGTAGGTGGACCAACTATTTAACCAATGAGGTAGTAGTAGGTGAAAGATGGGTAAAAGAAGTACATGATTATTTCTCATTGCCTTTGATGGTGAGAGAAAATACTGTATTGCCAGTAGGCAATATAGACCACAAACCAGATTATGATTACAGCAAGGGTGTAACCCTTAAGCTCTATCACATTCTTGAAGGTGCCGAGATAGAAACTTTCATACCTGATGAGCAAGGTGAACGGTCCATGAAGGTAATGACGGAAAGAAAGCAGAATATCATTACTGTAACAGTAGAAGTAAGTCATACCGATTGGGAGGTAGAAGTAATCGGTGAAATGGATTATGAAAAATTTAAAGAAGGACAAGTTCTTACTATTAAACTCAATCAATAGTGTATAAGGAGATGTCAAATATGGAGCTCAATAGTCAAAAAGTAAGGGCAGTGGCACCAGAAATGGACCCTCTACGAATAGGTATGGGATGGCAGATTGAGGACTTATCAAAACCACAGATTATTATTGAAAGTACATTTGGAGATAGTCATCCCGGAAGTGCCCATCTCCTTGAATTTGTAGAACAAGCTACTAAAGGGGTTAATGAAGAGGGAGGAAAGGCAGCGAGATATTTTGCGACAGATATTTGTGATGGTATGGCACAAGGCCATGATGGGATTAATTATTCATTAGCATCTCGAGATACCCTTGCCAACTTAATAGAGATTCACGCCAAGGCTACTACCTTTGATGGAGGTGTATTTATTGCCAGTTGTGATAAAGCTATGCCGGCTCAGTTAATGGCTATAGGTAGAATCAATATCCCTTCAATTATTGTAACAGGTGGTGTAATGGATGCGGGACCAGGCCTCCTAACTTTAGAGCAAATAGGCACTTATAGTGCCATGTATCAACGTGGTGAGATTTCTGAGGAGCAATTTACATATTATAAGCATCATGCATGCCCATCTTGTGGGGCTTGTTCTTTCATGGGAACGGCTTCAACGATGCAAATTATGGCAGAGGCTTTAGGCCTTATGCTCCCGGGAAGTGCGCTAATGCCAGCCACTTGTGCTGATTTAAAAAAAGTGGCGTATGAAGCAGGGAAGCAAGCAGTAAAATTGGCCACATTAGGGTTACAGGCCTCTGATATTGTTACTATGAAGTCCTTTGAAAATGCCATTAAAGTTCATGCCGCTATTTCTGGTTCTACAAATTCCTTGTTGCATATTCCAGCCATTGCAAGAGAGTTTGGTTTTTATATCGATGCAGATACTTTTGATGAAATACATAAAGATGCCCATTATTTGCTAGACATACGGCCTACTGGAAAATGGCCTGCCCAGTATTTCTACTATGCAGGTGGGGTGCCAAGGATCATGGAGCAAATTAAGAGTCAATTACATTTAGATGTAATAACTGTGACAGGAAAGACTCTAGGCGAAAATTTAGAGGAGCTTAAGAAGAATGGTTACTATGAAAAATGTGATACCTACTTAAAAAAACTGGATTTAAAGTGTACAGATGTAATAAGAGACTTTGAATCTCCTATAGGTACCAAAGGAACTGTGGCTATCTTGAAAGGCAATTTAGCCAGGGATGGTGCCGTAGTCAAACATTCTGCAGTACCTCAAGCCATGCATTATGCCATTTTAAAGGCAAAACCCTTTGATTCA
>JAEZKI010000307.1 GCA_023415525.1 Bacillota bacterium
GCCAATATCTTTTGACCTACTCCCTTTGTCTTAAATAAGCCACCATGTCCTAAGACCTTATCTACCTTAACCCCTTCTTGTTCCATTAAAATATCTAAGCCTATCTTAAGAGCCCCCAATGCTGTAAATAAATGAACCCGCATAAAGTTAGCTAAATTAAAACGACTATTGGGATTCCTTACAAAAAGTGGTCGACCTTCTTGTAAGTGGGTGATATGTTCTCCAGAGAAGTAGTTATAAGCTAATAAGCCACCGCAATCTGCGTCTCCTTCTAATGCTTTATTATAAAGTACTTCAAAGAGCTTATTTTTATCTACCTCAAAACCAAAGGTATCTGTAAATTCTTTAAATAAACCAATCCAAGCGTTTAAATCAGAGGTACAGTTATTGCAATGCACCATAGCCACAGGATAACCTGTTGGTGTTGTTACCAAATCTATTTCTTCATAGGCTTTAGAAAGCTTCTTTTCTAAAACAAGCATGGCAAAAACAGAAGTTCCTGCGGATACATTTCCTGTTCTTTTTGCAATACTATTGGTAGCTACCATACCTGTTCCTGCATCCCCCTCAGGTGGACATAAGGCAATACCTGGTTTCAGGTTGCCTGTTACATCTAGAAGTTTAGCACCCTCTTCTGTTAATACACCTGCTTCTTCTCCAGCTACTAATACTTGAGGTAAAATATCTTCTAGCTTCCATCCAAATTGCTTAGAAGCTATTTTTTCATTAAAAGCTTGAAGCATGTTGCTGTCGTAGTCATAAATGGTAGAATCGATAGGGAACATTCCTGACGCTTCACCTACACCCAGTACTTTCTTGCCTGTCAATTTCCAATGAATATAGCCCGCCAAAGTGGTCATATATTTAATATCTTTTACGTGGGCTTCTTCTTTTAAAATGGCTTCATAGAGGTGAGCGATGCTCCATCTTTGTGGAATATGAAAATCAAATAATTGAGTGAGTTCTTCAGAGGCTTTTTGTGTCATGGTATTACGCCAAGTTCTAAAAGGAACCAGAAGCTCTCCTTTTTGATCAAATACCATATAGCCATGCATCATGGCACTAAACCCTATACTGCCTATGGTTTCTACTGTAATATCATACTTTTGTTTAACCTCTTCTACGAGATTCCCATAACTATCTTGTAAGCCCTTCCAGATATCTTCTAAACTATAAGTCCATATGTTGTTTTCCAGTCGATTTTCCCATTCATGACTACCTGATGCAATAGGCTCGTGTTCTTCATTAACTAAAACAGCTTTAATACGTGTAGATCCAAATTCAATTCCTAAACTGGTTTTCCCCTGTCTAATTGCTTCTTTTACTGCTTGATTATCTAATACCATTTAGACGCCTCCCATCATAACTCTTTCTCTATTTAGATTTTCAAATCTTTTCTTTATTCTACCTTAATTTCCATAACATTTCACTAAGTTGCAATTCTTTTTTGAAGGAATTTATTTTGGTATCTTTATTAATATGAACATACTCAATATCCATCATTTCTGCCCAGTCAATAAGGTCCTCAGCTGTGACTTCATAAGAAAATACGGTATGGTGGGCTCCACCTGCATAAATCCAAGCTTCTGCTCCTACTGTCATAGAAGGTTCTGGTACCCATAACGCTCTTGCTACTGGGAGTTTAGGTAGTGAATGAGGAAGCTCAATAGCATTGACATCTGCAATAATAAGGCGCATTCTACCACCCATATCAATAAGAGAAGCACATACAGCTTTACCTGGTTTACTATCAAATACTAGTCTAGCTGGTGGTTCTTTATCTCCAATCCCTAATGGATGTACTTCTATGGTTGGTGTGGAAGCAGCTATTGCTGGAGAAACCTCTAACATATGAGCACCCAAAATAGCTTGTTGGCCTTGTACAAGATTATAAGTATAGTCCTCCATAAGAGAAGTGTCTTTATTATCAGCCATTCTATTCATAACCACTGTCATAGCTGCTATCTTCCAGTCTCCTTCTGGGCCAAAACCATAGCCATCGGCCATTAAGTTTTGAATGGCCAAGCCAGGTAACTGTTTTAAGCCATGAAGGTCTTGGAAAGTATCCACGATCCCACTGTAGTTGCCTTCTTCTAGCATAGCCCTTAATGCAAGCTCAATTTTAGCTTGATATCTTACGGCTTCATACTTGTCCACATCCGTAAGAACATCCTCCGCAAACTTATATTTTTGTTTATAGCTTTCCATTAATTGATCAACAGCTTCCTCAGTTACCTTATCCATACGTTCTACTAGGTCCCCTATACCATAGTAATCCACTGTCCAGCCCAACTTAATTTCTGCTTCTACTTTGTCACCTTCTGTTACAGCTACATCACGCATGTTATCGCCAAGACGCATCACTTTAATCTCGTCTCCTAAGTAAGCCACAGCTGCTATTTTTAGCCATCTTGCCATACGTTTAATAACTTCTTCATCTTTATAATGTCCTGCTATAACCTTTCTAGCAATACCCATACGCGTATAGATAAAACCATGCTCTCTATCGCCATGAGCAGATTGGTTAATATTCATAAAATCCATATCCATGGTATCCCAAGGAATCTCTTCATTAAATTGTGTATGCAAGTGTAAAAGAGGTTTTGTAAATTGCTTTAACCCATTAATCCACATTTTAGAAGGAGAGAAAGTATGCATCCATGTAATAACACCTGCACAGCTGTCATCCCCATTGGCAGCTTTAAATAAATCTGTAATTTCTCCTTGTGTTTTTACAGTAGGCTTCCAAATAATTTCATATTTTATTTCTTCTTGTTCATTGAAATACGCTACGATTTTCTTAGAGTGATCTGCCACTTCTTTTAAGGCCTCTTCTCCATAAAGATGTTGACTACCTGTTACAAACCAAAATTGACATTTTCTCATTTCACTACCCCCTATTTTGATAAGTGTTGCACAATTTGCACAACTATTTTAACCTTATTATATATTTTGTTTACTTAATTATCAATAGTTTAGTAAACAAATTCGTCTTTGTTTACTAAATAGTTTACTATGCATTTCTTTTTCCTTTATTTATGCTATACTAAATAAAGAAATCAAAAAGGTGAGGAATAAAATGGCAACTATAAGAGATATCGCACAGATGGCTGATGTTTCTCCATCAACTGTCTCCCGCGTATTAAATCATGATGAAACAATTAATGTTTCGATAGAAACACGAAAGAGAATATTTGAAGTAGCTGAAAATTTATCCTATCAAAAAACACCCCGCAATCAAAAAACTAATTCCAGTGCCACTACCCTTGGGCTTATTCATTGGTATACAGAGCTTCAAGAAATCAACGACCCCTACTTTCTTTCCATTCGTATGGGTATTGAAATGGAATGTAAACTGAATAATATTAACTTGGTAAAAATCTATCGTGAAGAAGACCGTCTTTACAACTTAGAGGAGCAAAAATTAGATGGTTTGATTTTATTGGGGCAATTTGATATGAAACAAATTGATGCTTTTAAAAAGCAATGTGAAAATATTGTTCTTATTCATACCCATCTTCCTAACTTTGACTTTATCAATATCCAGGTGGATTTTGCTCTACTGACACATAATGTCCTAGATTATCTGATTAGTAAAGGCCATCAGCGTATTGCCTATATTGGTGGACGAGAACAGGTTATAGGGAGTTCTAAGCTTCCTATAGACCCTAGAGAAGAAGAATTTATTAACTATCTTACTAAACTTGGACTTTATCATGCCCCTTATGTTAAAGTTGGCAACTATGATTTTAAAGATGGTTATGAACTCATGCACCTCTTAATGAAAGAAAATAAGGAGCAACCTCCTTCTGCAGTATTTATTGCCAGTGATACCTTAGCTATTGGTGCCATGCGTGCCCTCAATGAACTAGGTTTATCTATTCCTAATGATATTGCTATTATAAGCTGTAATGATATCCCTACCTCCCAATATACTTCCCCTCCTCTTTCTACTGTTAAAATCCACACAGAAAGTATGGGACAATATGCTGTTAAATTCTTACTTGAACAACTTAAAGGCCTCTTAAAGGAAAACTTTAAGTTAGTGGTTCCCCATGAGCTTATCATTCGTGAAAGTTGCTAGAAATAAATCTAAAATGCTTTTAGTTTATCGAAAAAGGCCGTGCCAAAACTAGAATATCCTCTAGCTTTAGCACGGCTTTTTAAGTTTTATTAAAAATCTATAATAAAAGGAGTTATCTCCTTAATAAGGCTCCATTATGAAGCTATTTGTCAAAAGAAGGGTTAAAGGCGTAGAAATTCTTTGCATTTAAATCTTCTTGAAGCATGCGTAAACCTTCTCCAAAACGTTGATAATGTGTAACTTCTCTTGCCCTTAAAAACTTAATAGGTGCACAAACATCGGGGTCTTTTATAACGCGTAAAAGATTATCATATGTTGTACGGGCTTTTTGCTCTGCTGCCATATCTTCATGCATATCCGTAATAGGATCCCCTTTGGATTGGAAGGTCATTACACTATAAGGTACACCACTAGCTGCAACAGGGTATAAGCCCGTTGTATGGTCGATATAATAAGGAGCAAATCCTGATTTTTCAATCTCTTCCATGGTTAAATTTCTCGTTAATTGATAAACAATCGCACAAACCATTTCCATATGAGCAAGTTCTTCAGTTCCTATATCAGTTAATACACCAATTACATTTTTATTGCTCATGGTATAGCGTTGAGATAAATAGCGCATAGAGGCA
>JAEZKI010000324.1 GCA_023415525.1 Bacillota bacterium
TGAATATTTGATTCCTCCATCAGCAATGACAGGAACGCCATATTTAGCAGCTGCCTTAGCACAATCTTCTACAGCTGTGATTTGAGGTACACCTACGCCAGCTACTACACGTGTCGTACAAATAGAACCAGGTCCAATACCTACTTTAACGGCGTCTGCTCCTGCTTCAATAAGGGCAACTGTAGCTTCAGCTGTAGCGACGTTTCCTGCAATGATTTGAAGTTCTGGATATTTTTCTTTGACTTTCTTAACTGTATCTAATACACCTTGAGAATGACCATGGGCTGTATCAATGGTAATAACGTCTACCTTAGCTTTTACAAGTGCATCTACACGGACTAACACATCTTTTGTCACACCTACTGCTGCGCCTGCTAAAAGGCGACCTTGAGAATCTTTAGCTGCTTGTGGATATATAATGGCCTTTTCGATATCTTTAATGGTAATGAGACCTTTTAAATTACCTTGTTTATCTACAATAGGAAGTTTTTCAATACGGTGATCAGCAAGAATTTGTTTGGCTTGAAGTAAGTCTGTTCCTTCTGGTGCTGTAATGAGATTTTCACTGGTCATCACTTCTTTGATTTGACGATTGTGGTTGGTCTCAAAGCGTAAATCACGGTTAGTCAGAATCCCTACTAGCTTAGTTCCTTCTGTAATAGGTACACCAGATATTCTGTATTTTGCCATTAGCTCATTAGCTTCATAAACGTAGTGCTCAGGAGATAAAGAAAAAGGATCTGTAATAACACCATTTTCTGAACGTTTTACTTTGTCTACCTCTTCTGCTTGTTGTTCTATAGACATATTTTTATGAATAATACCAATACCACCTTGACGGGCAATAGCTACTGCCATTCTAGCCTCTGTAACGGTATCCATCCCTGCACTCATAAAGGGAACATTCAGAGTGATTTTCTTTGTAAGTTTGGTATT
Source organism: Bacillota bacterium (assembly GCA_023415525.1). GTDB lineage: Bacteria > Bacillota > Clostridia > Lachnospirales > Cellulosilyticaceae > Sporanaerobium. Next base: position 937 of record JAEZKI010000324.1, read on the forward strand.
TAAGGTAACTTGATGGGGTAAAACATTTGAATAGTTAGGTACTAAAAGTATGTCATCAAATGTAATGCCTTCTTTTAAAATTTTTGACATTTTCTGGCCTCCTGAGATTATAATCCTAATGGAAAAGTAAAATTAAAATATGAACATTATAATTATATTAATAGTTTTTGTACACTTTATCATATCTTTTCACCTATTGTCAAGATATGTACTACATCCTTAAAATAATTGTTTATTTTGTCTTTTCAATGATGAATTTCGAGGTATTTGTTGTAAATAATAAGGACTAGTTCCTTCTATCCTGTAGCATCTTTTCTATTGTTTGATATAAAGGTGGTTTATATTCTCTAATCCTATGGCGCATTTAAGCCTCACACATACTTTCTCCTCGAGGAGTATTAAAAAAGCTGTCCTAAACCAGTCTATATGCTTCAGATGCTCTGCATCTTCTGCTCACATATACTGTCTTAGCACAGCTTTATATTGCTTTTATTTTTTTACTTAAAATTTTCTTACTTTATTAGGTGCTTGTCGATAAAGTTCATTTAAGAAAGCTTCATTTGGTGTAATAAGAATTTTACAAAGTGTATTGTCTTGAGAAGTAATTATAGCATAGGTATTCTTATTATTGCCATTATCACTGCAGTTAATAAGCTTATTGAAGCGCTCTAGTTCCCCTTTACTATTCATGTCTTCAATACTGGCCATAATCTGTATTTTTTTCATATCTACTGTTGTAATTCTTTTTCTTTTTGATCTATTATAAATCACATCAATATCCATCTCATTATTGGTTAATGTATATTCATATTCTTTGTTAAACCTGATAATGAAGGTTCCTGCTGCAAAAAGAATAATTAAAATAATAACAGGCCCTAAAAAAGCACCTCCAAATAAAAAGGCTATAATAACAAGTATTGCTGCTACTCCTACAATTAATGCTTGCATAAGTGTATCTTTAACTGATTTCTTTTGCTTAATAAGATATTCTTTAAATATATCTGCCATAATTTTTGCCCTCTCTTAGCTTATATTTAGGAGTCTCCCCCTACCCTTATTATGTATCTCATTACTATTAAAGTTACTATAAAATAACTCATTTTTCAATATGTAAGCTATTTAATTTTGTTGTTATTGCTTTTTACCATTTTTTGTAATATTCTAAATAATATGTTGATTATATCATTTTACTCATTTAAGGAGGTTTTTCACTTGGATTTTATGTTTCTTCTCAAAGCAGCTCTTTTAGGCATTGTAGAAGGGATAACGGAATTCTTACCTGTCTCTTCAACAGGACATCTGATTATCTTTTCTAATCTGATCCACTTTTATAATAATGCAGATAAAGCCTATGTAGATATGTTTAATATGGTCATCCAATTAGGTGCTATTTTAGCTGTCGTTGTCCTTTATCGAAAAAAAATTGTGGATACCCTTATTCATCTTTTCCCTAGTGGACAAACCTCTTTTACACAATCAGGTTTTTACTTTTGGCTAATGATTCTTATTTCTTGCCTTCCTGGTGGTATCGTCGTTATCCTTTTTAACTCCTCCATTAAAGAGAAATTCTTTAATCCACTTACTGTAGCTACTGCCTTATTAGTAGGTGGGCTCCTTATGCTCTTTGCAGAAAGTAAACTCTCTATCAAACAAGATACTCCTCTTGAACATACTCTTATTACCCCTAAAAAAGCTCTTATAGTCGGACTTCTTCAAGTCCTCTCTATTATTCCAGGTATGTCTCGTTCTGCCTCTACAATCATTGGAGGTTGGCTAGCTGGTTTTTCAACTGTAGCTGCTGCAGAATACTCCTTTTTCTTAGCTATCCCTGTTATGTGCGGTGAAACTGTACTTAATCTTTTAGAAATACAAGGTAACCTCACTTTCATGCAAGGATTGTCCTTAGGCGTAGGCTTCTTTGTTTCTTTTGTCGTTGCACTCATTGTTATTGATTCTTTTATTGGCTTCTTAAAGAAAAAATCCATGTCTGCCTTTGCCATCTACCGCATAATCTTTTCCTTTATTGTTCTAGGCTGCGGTGTATTAGGGCTTTTCTAGATTCCATTATACCTAAAAAATATGTAGGTTATGTAAAATTTCACACTTAAAAAGGGCTAATCCCTGTTCATCATGTAATGAATAGGAATTAGCCTTTTATTATATGCCTTTTAGAAAAAGGCTTGTTTTTACGAATTGGGTGGATTACATCATACCCATTCCGCCCATACCACCCATGCCACCTGCTGGCATAGCTGGCTCGTCTTTCTTAATGTCTGCTACGATGCATTCTGTTGTTAAGAAAGTGGCAGCTACAGAAGTAGCATTTTGAAGAGCACTTCTTGTTACTTTAGTTGGGTCAATAATACCGCCTTCAATCATATCTACATATTCTTCTGTTAATGCGTTAAAGCCCATACCTTTTTCAAGTTCAGCTACTTTATTGATTACAACTGCTGGTTCAAGACCTGCATTAGCAACGATTTGGCGAAGTGGTGCTTCAAGAGAAGAAAGGATAATACGTACACCTGTCCTTTCGTCACCTGTTGTTGTTTCTAATAACTTAGCTACATCTTTTGCTACGTGGATATAAGTACTACCACCACCTGCAATAATTCCTTCTTCTACAGCTGCACGTGTAGCTGCAAGAGCATCTTCAATACGAAGTTTTCTTTCTTTCATTTCTGTTTCTGTAGCTGCACCAACTTTGATAACGGCTACACCACCTGCAAGTTTTGCAAGTCTTTCTTGAAGTTTTTCTTTATCAAATTCAGAAGTTGTTTCTTCGATTTGATGACGAATAAGAGTAATTCTATTTGCGATTTCTTCTTTGTTGCCAGCACCATCAACGATTACTGTGTTTTCTTTGCTTACTTTAATGCTAGCTGCACGACCAAGCATATCAATTGTTGCTTCTTTAAGGTCTAAACCTACTTCTTCTGAGATCACTGTACCACCTGTAAGTGTTGCAATATCTTGAAGCATTTCTTTTCTTCTATCTCCAAAGCCTGGTGCTTTAACAGCTACACAGTTAAAGGTTCCACGAAGTTTATTAACAACTAAAGTAGCAAGTGCTTCACCTTCTACATCTTCAGCAATGATTAGAAGACGAGAACCTGTTTGAACGATTTGTTCAAGCACTGGTAAAATATCTTGGATATTTGTGATTTTTTTATCTGTAATTAAGATATATGGATTTTCAAATACAGCTTCCATTTTTTCTGTATCTGTTACCATGTATGCTGATAAATAACCACGGTCAAATTGCATACCTTCAACTACATCTAATTCTGTTGCCATTGTTTTTGATTCTTCTACTGTGATAACACCATCATTTGACACCTTTTCCATAGCATCAGCAATTAAGTTACCTACTTCATCATCACCAGCTGAGATAGCTGCTACTCTAGCAATATGGTTTTTGCTATTAACAGTTTGGCTCATTGCTTTAATTGATTCTACTGCTGCTTCTGTTGCAGTTTTCATACCACGACGTACAATAATTGGGTTTGCACCAGCTGCAATGTTTTTAAGACCTTCTGTGATCATTGCTTGAGCTAGTACAGTAGCTGTTGTTGTACCATCACCAGCAACATCATTTGTTTTTGTAGCAACTTCTTTTACAAGTTGAGCTCCGATGTTTT
>JAEZKI010000348.1 GCA_023415525.1 Bacillota bacterium
TTGCTGGGGACTTAAGAATCACACAGAAGCTTAATGTGAATAAAGATGGAAACAAAAAAATAGTATTAGATATGCAAAAGCCAAATGCACCTATTGTGAAAATTTATATAAATGGGCATTTCGTAAAAAATATATTATGGGCGCCATATACAGTAGATATTACAGACTATGTAATAGAGGGTGAAAATGAATTGGAACTTCAACTGTTTGCGTCGAATAGAAATCTCTTTGGGCCCCATCATCATATAAAGGGTGAATGTTATAATGTAGGACCAGACAGCTTTGTAGGCAAATGGAGTTGGGTGGAGAGACATTCAGAAGCAGATGCCACAGCAGTGGTGAACCGTAATCAAAATCTTTGGACAGATGAATTTTGTTTTGTGGATTTTGGATTAGCTCTAAGCTGTAGATAAATCAACTATCTACAGCTTTTTTATTATTATAATATAAAAATGAAAAAATATCATTTAAAAAAACCAAAAAGGATAATACGTTAAGTTAATCTAGCTCCATAATATGATGTGATAAATAGGATGCTTTACCAACTTGAATAAAACAATAAAAGATTAAAAAATTTTCATTTTAGTATTGACAAAGTGAAAATGAAAACGTATAGTCTAAATATAGGTTGAATATAGTTTAAGGCATAACTTTAATTTAAAGGAGATGAAAATAATGCAACAAGATTCGATTTGGCAAAGTATTGTCAACACATGGAGTATAGAAGCAGAGTCGATTAGTCATTTGCATAATAGTACAGATCCAGAAGTAGCAGTAAGTGTAGTAAAGCTCCTTGGAGATTGTACGGGGAAAATACTCGTTGCAGGGTGTGGAACATCTGCAGCAGCAGCTAAAAAAATAGCTCATTCCCTGTGTTGTGTAGAGAGACCGGCGTGTTACTTAAATCCTTCAGATGCGGTACATGGTGCACTTGGTATGCTTCAGCCTAATGATGTCCTAATCCTTATTTCAAAGGGTGGCAACACGGGAGAAATTACGAATCTCATTCCAGCTTGTAAAACAAAAGGGGCAAAACTAATAGGTGTAACTGAAAATGAAAACTCTATTTTAGCTGAGCATGCAGATATTATTTTCAAGGTGAAAGTTGAGAAAGAACCTTGCCCATTTAATATGTTAGCTACTGCAAGTACACTCGCTGTTATAGCTGCTTTTGATGCTGTATGTATAGCACTTATGCATTATACAAACTATACAAAGGAAGCTTTTGCCGTCATCCATCCAGGAGGAGCTGTAGGAAATAGACTTCTAAAAAAGGAGGACAACAAATAATATGGCTACAATGAAAGCAATGTATTTTGAGGCAATAGAAAAAATGGTTTTAAAAGAGGTTCCTGTTCCGAAGTGCGAAGAAGATGACGTATTAGTAAAGGTAGAAGCATGTGGTATATGCGGTGGTGACATTAGAAACTTTTACCAGGGGTTACGTGCAGATGTAGGCAGTCAAATTATGGGGCATGAGATAGGTGGAAAAGTAGTAGAAATAGGAGCAAAAGTAAGCAGATTTCAAGTAGGGGATAGGGTAGCTATGGCGCCAGATGTGAGCTGTGGAGAATGTTACTATTGCAAAAGAGGACTTGTAAATTTATGTGTTGATCATAAAATGTTAGGCACTCATTTTCCAGGTGGATTTGCGCAGTACATATTAGTTCCAGGTTTTGTTCTGCAAAGAGGGTTTATTGAAAAGATACCTGATACCTTAACCTATGACCAAGCAACACTTGCAGAACCAGCATCTTCTGTAATAGCTTGTCAAGAACTTAATGGTGTGAGTGCAGGGGATTGTGTTGTTATTATAGGAGATGGTCCTATAGGCTGCATGCATATAGAAGTAGCAAGAGCGAGAGGGGCGAGTCAGGTTATTATGGTAGGTCTTACAAGGCTTCATGAAGTTCCTCAATTTAGTCCTGATTATATTATAGATGCAGCTAAGCAAAATCCTGTAGAAGAGGTTCTAAAAATAACGAATGGATTGGGTGCGGATATTGTTATATGTGCTAACCCTGTTGCTTCAACACAACAGCAAGCTGTAGAAATGGTAAGAAAAAGAGGTAAAGTCGTATTGTTTGGTGGAGTACCTAAAAGTAATCCTATGACAACACTTAACAGTAACCTTATTCATTATAATGAAATTACAGTGATAGGAGCTTTCTCTTATCCAAGAGTTGGTCTTGAAAGAGCCATAAAATATATCAATGAAGGTAAAATATCTGCTGATAAATATATTACACAAACAGTTAAACTAGATGAATTAGCAGGGGGTATTCAATTAGCTAAACAAGGTAAGGCACTTAAAGTAGTTGTCAAACCATGGGAATAAAAAGAACATGTAATAGATAAAAAAATATAATTTTTAAAAGGGGAGATTGATATGTACGAAATAGACAGTAAATTAGAGAGACTTGAGGCGGCTGGTAAACCCGCATTGGTTTCACTTATTGGTGCAGGACAAATGGGTAAAGATATTGTTGCGCAAGTAGAATGTATGGTAGGGATGGAAATTCCAGTAGTTGTAGATTTAAGTAAAGAAATAGCCGTTGATGCTTACAGAACAGCTGGATATAAAGGAGAAATTGTAGAAACAGATTGTTTAGAAGAAGCAATCATAGCCATAGAAGCAGGTAAAAAAGTTGCTACTACAAACTATGAAATAGCTATTAAAGTACCACAAGTACAGGCTGTTATTGATGCTACAGGATCACCAGAAATGGGGGCAAGAGTATCATTAGAATGTATCAATCATAAAAAGCACATCGTTATGATGAATGTAGAATGTGATATTACTGTTGGACCTATTTTAAGAAAAATGGCAGAAAATGCGGGAGTAGTTTATTCCTTAACAGCTGGAGATGAACCAGGATCAATCGTAGAAGTTTATCGATTTGCTAAAGCATTAGGCTTTAAAGTTGTAGCAGCAGGAAAAGGAAAGAATAATCCATTAGATATTTACGCAACACCTGATCAATGGGAAGAAAAAGCAAAAGCAAGAAATATGAGTGCCAAAATGTTAGTAGAGTTCGTTGATGGCTCTAAAACAATGATAGAGATGGCTGCTGTATCTAATGCTACAGGACTTGTTCCAGATGTAAGAGGTATGCATGGACCTAAGTGTAATGTAAAAGATCTTACAAAAGTATTTTGCCGTAAAGATCAAGGAGGTATCTTAGAAAAAGAAGGTGTAGTAGACTTCGGAATAGGAGATATTAATCCAGGTGTATTCGTTATTGTAACAACTGATCATCCAAGACTTATAGAAGGCTTAGTTCAAAGAGACATGGGAGAAGGACCAAACTACTTACTCTTTAGACCTTACCACCTATGCAGCATCGAAACACCTATTACTGCAGCTCAGGCTATTATTTATGGAGGATCAACTGCACATCCTATGAATAAGTTAACATCGGAGTGTATTACAGTAGCTAAACAAGATCTTCAAGCAGGTCAAACACTAGACGGTATTGGAGAATACTGTTATAGAG
>JAEZKI010000369.1 GCA_023415525.1 Bacillota bacterium
GCCAATAGTCTAGCAAGTATTCCTAGACCATTATTAGACCGTATGGAAATCATTGAGGTAAGTAGTTATACACTTTTAGAAAAACTACAAATTGCTAAGAAGTATCTCATGCCAAGACAGCTTAAGGAGCATGCTCTTAAAAATGTAAAAATCAATAGTAATGGGTTAGAGTATATTATTGAGCATTATACAAAAGAAGCAGGTGTTAGAAACTTAGAGAGGATCTTAGGAAAGCTCTGCCGAAAAGCAGCTAAAGAGATTGTAGAGACTTCCGTAGAAAAGATTACCTTAGGTCAGGATAAAATAAGAGAGTATCTAGGAGAACCCGTTTATACCTATGAAAAGAAAAATGAAAATCCTGAAATAGGTATTGTGAGAGGTTTAGCCTGGACAGCTGTAGGTGGGGATACCCTTTCCATTGAAGTAAATGTTATGAAGGGGAAGGGGCAATTAGAACTGACTGGTCAGATAGGAGATGTGATGAAAGAGTCTGCTAAGGCAGCTGTTAGCTATATACGTTCGGCCACCAGTGAATTAGGGATTAATGAAGCCTTTTATCAGAAAGAAGATATACATATTCACATTCCAGAAGGTGCTGTACCCAAAGATGGACCTTCTGCAGGAATCACTCTAGCTACAGCCATTATTTCAGCCCTTACTCAAAAACCTGTAAGAGGAGATGTAGCTATGACAGGTGAAATTACCATTAGAGGACGTGTTTTAGCTATTGGTGGACTCAAAGAAAAGCTTTTAGCAGCTAAAAGAGCGAATATAAGAAAGGTTATTATACCTAAACAAAATGAAAAAAACATTAAAGAGATAGATGCAACAATCCTAGAAAATTTGGAGCTTGTTTATGCAAGTACAATGGATGATGTACTCAAGCATGTATTTATCTAAAAGGAGATTTATAATGAATGTAACAAAGGCGGAAATGATAATAACAGCAGGTAACAAAAGTCAGTTTCCAGAACATGATTTACCAGAGATTGTCTTTGCGGGTAAATCCAATGTGGGAAAGTCTTCTCTCATAAATGCTTTAGTTAATCGTAAGGCCTTAGCTAGAACCAGTTCTCAGCCAGGAAAAACACAAACCATTAACTTTTATAAAATACAGGACCAACTGATGTTTGTAGATTTGCCAGGTTATGGTTATGCCAAAGTATCTAAGGCAGAGCGAGATAAATGGGGGAAGTTGATTGAGGGGTACTTGCAAGAAAGGCCTCAACTCCACAAGGTTATTTTGCTTATTGATATTCGACATGAAGTAGGGGCTAATGATAAGATGATGTATGACTGGATTTCTCACTATCATGAAGGCGTTATTGTAGTGGCTACTAAGATGGATAAAATAAAAAGGAGCCAAGTACAAAAGCATCTCAGTATGATTAAGAAAGGTCTTAATTTAACACCTGCAGATACTTTGTTAGGTTTTTCGGCTGAAACAAAACAAGGTAAAGAAGAATTGTGGGAAATCATTGAGAAAGAACAAAGTGTAGGAGAATAATACGAGAGGGCATCATTAGAAAAAGAGTGCTAGTAATAAGGTTATAAAATAAAGTTTATAATATCAAAAGGACTGCTATAGATAGTTAAAAAAGCCAGTAGTAAATATTTGTCAGTTAGAGAAGTATTTGTTAGAAAGCTATTGAAGTTTATAGCAGTTCTTTATTATAATAGGAAGAAGAGTGACCTATAATAGGAGGGGAGGTAAACTGTGAAGGATAAATATTATTTAAAAAAAGGGAAATTAGAGCTTTCAGCATTAGATGAAGAAGTGGAGGAAGGACATTCAGAAAAAGAGGAGTCCTGTAAAGAAGAGCCTACCCATAAATTAAATGAAAAAATGGAAGTTTCTAGCGAGAGTAAGCTTCAAGAGCTCCAGCTTACCGAAGAACCTCAATACATCCCATTAGGACAAGAAGAAATAAAGGAGACCGTAGAGCTAAAAATATCAGATGAGATTCATAATACATTAAAGACTATGGGAGAATTGCTTACCCAAAGTGTAGGGGAAGTAACAGATGAGGAGAAGGCTCTTTTATTAAATGGTGTGGAAGGACTAGGCTCTGAGAAAAATCTAGGTAAAAGCTTATCCTTTGGACAATCTAAGAAAATAAAGGGTAAAGAGCTTAAAGAAACAAATGCTTCAGAAGCCCAGTTACTAAAGGCAAAGAAAAAACAAAAGGATGAAGATTTACTAGGGCAGGAAGTTATTGATGACTTAATAGAAGAGCATTTGGGTAAGGTACAGCCTAAATTTAAATATGCAGAAGAGCTTAAAAATAAGATAGATGAGCGAATTAAATGGATAAAGTCATATTCTTCAAAAGCAAAATAAGGGTTAAATTTAATGGAAAAATTTACACTTAAATAGGTTGACAGGTATTAGGATGTATGATATTATAATTTTCGTCGGAACAGTCCGACAGGCATAGATAAGCTATGCGCGAGTGGCTCAGTTGGTAGAGCATCTCCTTGCCAAGGAGAGGGTCGCGGGTTCGAGTCCCGTCTCGCGCTTATCGGGGTGTGGCTCAGTTTGGCTAGAGCGCCTGATTTGGGATCAGGAGGTCGCAGGTTCGAGTCCTGTCACCCCGATTTTTTTTGCCTAAAAAGGAAGTTTGGAGTATTTGTGTTTTATATATAAATAGGATGTCAATCTATAGATTGACATCTCAGAGTGTTGACAAAGAGGTTCTGAATGCTATGCATTTCAGAACCTCTTTTGAATTTAGAGCTATATTTACTAAATCAGATACTATTTAAAATACGTTATAAGCAAAGTAAATAATAACAAATAATTTTACTTATTATACCGACAAAATTTGCTTCTGTAAATTGCTCATTCATTTATACTTAAGAAGAAGAAAGAAATGAAACTTGTAATGGGTCAATTATAGGTAGTTGTAAAGGAAGTGACATTTAATATTAAATAGTTTGTTTTATTGTATTTTAAGTGATACTATTTAAATAGAGGTCTAAGAGAGTATAGATTTTATCATTCTTTTAGGGCTCTGTTTTTGAATTACAATTAATTTACCATTTATACAATAAAAGGAATTATAAAATGACTGGGAGGTTATAATATGGCATTTATTAATAAAATAAAAATGTTATCTTTAAAAAATAAAATATTTGTATCCAACACTTTAATTATTATAATAGCCCTTTTGTTATTTGCCATATTCTCCAATCGAGCCTTTTCAGAAGCACTTATGGAACGCACTAGAAGAAGTTCAATGAGAGAAATTGATCTTATTAATATCAATTTAGATACAATGATTAATAGTATAGAAGACTATTCTAGGGTTATTGCCTCCGAACATAGATTACAAAAAGAGCTTGTAGAAATTGAAAATACCAGTGAAGCAGATAGTATATTACTTAAAAACTTAAGAATAAAAACAGCAATGTCTGAAATAGTGAGCAATATCATATCACCTAATACACAAATTGCAGGCA
>JAEZKI010000371.1 GCA_023415525.1 Bacillota bacterium
AGGTTGTGCTTCTTCATAAACACCACCTATTTGGAAGAAAGGAAGTTGATGTTGCCACCCATCTGCTCCTGGCACAAACCATGGAGTAATCCCTTTAGCTGCAATGGTTTCACATGCTTTTAAAAGTTCATCATAAGTTTTTGGTGTCGTTGTTATGCCTAGCTCATTAAAAAGTGATTTATTGTAGACCATGACATATTCAGGTGAGTTATGCCATAATTGCATACCATATAAGGTATCACCTACTTTACAAGATTGTAATCTTGATTCTGGAATAACAGCTTCCCAACTTGCTCCTGTAAAGTCAATACAGTAAGATTTAGGATCTACGATAACTGATTCAATAGCAAAAGGATTTGATTGAATCCAAAAAACATCTGCACAAGTACCACTTGTTAGTTTAGCTTGAAGGATATCACTGTACTGATCTGCTGGAATCGTTTGAAGGTCTACTGTTACCCCATAAGTATCTTCAAAACGTGAAAGCGTCTGGTCATATCGATTGTCCATCCAACCTGCTGATACCAAAATGCTTAAAGTCTCTCCTTCAAACTGACTTCCTCCTTCTGTCTTTGCCTCTGGTGCTTCTTTTTTCTCTTCTGTCGCTGCAGGTGCTGCTGCTGGAGCTGGTGCTGCTTCTTCTGTTTTACCACCACATCCTGCTAAAAGCATTGTTCCCATACCTAAAGCTAACAAACCACTTACCCATTTCTTTTTCATTTTTCTTCCCCTCTCTTAGTAAGCCTTTTCATCAGTTATCCCTGACTAATGCTTATTGATACTTATATTCTATATTTTCCAACTTTACAAAGCTATGCACTTTTAAGTTCTGAATTTGTACTTTTTTTACATAGAGAATAATTTATTATTCATTATTCTATCATTTGTGACTATTATCCTTTAGGCTTTTTCCCAAAGACAACATCATTATCTCTAATTAAATAGTATAACAAGCTCTATTTTTATCTATTTTGTCCATCCTCTTATTTACCAAAACTTGCTTCAAAACTTCCCTCTATATCACTCCAGTTCGCTTCAGCATAAGCCAACAAAGTTTCAGCTTGTTCTAATGACATCTCAGGGAAATGCAAAAATAAACTATGGGAACCATAACGTTTGACAATTCTATCTACATTTTTAATCCAGTCTTCAAATTCACCCGAATAAACCTTTATCCATAAAGATTTACCTGCTGCCCGCGCTTTATCATAAATCTGATCCCACTCCTCATAAGTTCCATCTGGTCCATAATCCCCACTTGTCCACTGGAGGGCATCAATTTCTTCGATCTCCATAATAGCATCTAAATGTCTAATGCAATCTGGCCCATCTAGATGATATAAGACATTATCTAACTGTTTGGCCTGTTCACGGAGAGGCTCTAATATAAATTCTCGGTACTGACTAGGAGACATCATGGCTGCAAAATCACATTGTAACTTGGCTGTCTTTCCTGGCCCCCAAATTTGAAAAACAGTATAACAAGAGCCTTGGTCTACCTCATTCTTTGTTAATTCAAAGAAGCGATCAAAATATTCAAAGTAAATCTCACTTACTTGTCTAATACGCTCTGTTACTTCTTCTGGCTCATCCATCATATCAAAAATAGTATTTTGTGCTCCTCTTAACGAAGCTAAAACATCAATATTCTCCATTAAGTCTGGCATGCCTATGTAAAAATCATCCTTTGCCAAGGCTTTGATATCTTTTACTAGCTGGTAGTGCTTCTTCCACCACTTATTCTTAGGATCAAAGACAAGAGGAGGTGTTGTCTCCCAATCTTCTACACATTCTTCAAACCAAACGGTATCTTCATTAAATACAATTTCAGACCCTACATAGCTGGCTAATGAGCCTGGCCCAAAGTCCACATTAATATTAGGAAAGCTCTCTCCTAAAAAGAGATGGGTCTCACAAAAATGGCGGTACCTGGCTACCATTCGCTCAGCATTCTGATATTTATCCTCCATGTCCTGATACATAAGCTCCTCTGGTAGTGTATAATCATTACCTTGGCAAACTGAATAATAGGTTTTTTTATTTGTTTTTAATACCTCTTGGTAGCTTTCTTCTATCTCAGGTTTCCTCGCTACAATACTCATGAGTGGTCTTCCTGTATTTTGATGTTTCCAATAATCTTCCCACTTTTTTTTCGTCTCTTCCCAGTTCCCTTTATATTTCATCCTTTTCTCTCCTTTGCTATTTTTTCTCTTTAATTAGCTTTATTATACTCTTGATTTATTCCAAAGGCCTATGTATTATTAAAGCAAGAATTTAGACTTTTTTTACAAAAGAAAGGAGCCCAGCTATGTCTTTTAGAAAAAGATTCAACATACAAATACAATTCTTCTTGACTTATTTGTGTATTTCGATCATGGTGATAGGGCTTTTCTCCTCTTTCTTTTATCGTTACATATCTGACATTCTTATTGAACGAGAAACTGCCTCTTTTCATACTATTGCATCAAGCTTTATGACACAGACTGATAATGAACTGCGTACAATGGACAAAGTGTCCATTAATATTAGCTATAGTAATCTGGTAAAGGATGCCATTAATGATTACTTTAACTTTGTAGCCCCTACTCACAATGATTTTTCTTCTCTCATAGGACTCTTTGTAGCTATAAATGGAGCTGATTATGAAGTCTTTCATATCAACCTTTATGATATGCAAGGTAAAACCATTCGTGTAGGGACAAGTGCAACAAAAAGCTCTGTCAACCTTAAGGAATTAGATTGGGTAACAGAAGCTGACGAGCTAAAAGGTCATAAATTACTCAGCAAGCCCTACAGTACCAACTCTATGTCCCGTACCTCTAAAAATAACCCTTATTTTATTTCTCTTTACCGCACCTATTATAATAAGTACAGGCAACAAGTAGGTTACATAGAAACTATTCAAAAATGTAAAACCATTTTTAGCTCCATTATCTCCTACAGCAAAAAAAATAAGGATACCCTCTCTGTCTATGTTTTTGACGCTGATGGTGCCCTCATTTATCCTTTTGAACCTCTTCCTTCAAGTAACAATTCCCTTTATGAGCATTATTATAGTATTACCCAAAATAGCCATTCTCTGTCTACCTATAAAAATCCCCTCTCTTCAAAAAATGAACTTGTCACCTATGAAACTTCTAATTACAGTAATTGGACCTATGTCTGTGTACAGCCTGAAGAAATCATTTTGGCTCCTGTTAAGAGCTTTACCAAACTCCTTCTAGGTGTCATATTGATTGTCCTCCTATTGATTATCTTTTTATCCTACTACATGAGTAAAAGTCTTACACGACCTATTAATCAGTTAGTAGATACTATTCAACAGACTAAGCTAGATACCTTAGGTCATGTGGAAAAAGATACATTTCATACCCCTTTTAATGAGTTCGATCTCTTAAACGAGGCTTTTCACAGTATGCGTGCTGACCTTAAAACTTCTATGGATGAACTCATTGAAACACGCCAGCAAGAACTAAAATCTCGAACCCAGGCTTTACAGTCACAAATAAATCCTCATTTTTACTATAATTCCCTCTCTAGCATTATGATTTTAGCTGAAAATCAACAATGCGATGATGTTGTTAAACTTTGTAAAAACCTAAGTCATATTATGCGCTACATCACCAAAGGTAATGACACCCATGTCCCTATTAGTGAGGAACTGGATTATGTGAGTAAATATCTTTATTGCATGAAGGTTCGCTACCAATCAAGCCTCAATTATACCCTCACAATTGCCCCTGAACTCCTTAACCTTTATGTGCCTAAACTCATTATTCAACCTTTAGTTGAGAATGCCTTAAAATATGGCATTAATGACATCCCCTTGTGGCAAATTGATATTACTAGTAAGGTAACGGATACCTATTGGACGATCTCCGTAGCAGATTCTGGTCCTGGCTTTTCTAATGAAGCCCTAAATCTTATAAATAAACGCATTGAGGAAGCAAATACTCATATTGGGATGCCTGACCTTGAAATTGATGGCATGGGACTTCTTAATGTCTATTCTCGATGGAAATTATACTGTAAAACAGATTTTATCTTTACTTATACCAACAAAGAAAGTGGGGGCAGCATAGTCACTATAGGTAGATACTTCTAATTTTAAGAACTCTTCTAAAAACACTCACCTATAGAATGTTTGTGATAGTTTAATATTTTCGCTAAATTATTACATTTTCCAAACACTTACTAGGTGCTATAATAAATAATAATAGACAAAAGAAAGGAGGTCAAAAATGAGTAAATCCACCTATTCTGTTATCGTTGCAGAAGATGAAGAACTTTTATTAACGAATCTTGTCCATAAAATTCAAAATACCCAATTGGGCTTTGAAATACTAGGCACTGCTCAAACAGGAAAACAGGCTCTCGAACTGGTAAAACAGTATTCTCCTGATTTAGTTATTACGGATATAAAAATGCCTATTATGGATGGTATTGAACTCTTAGATGCCATTCATCTTACCTTTCCTACTATTCGTTTTATCATTATCAGTGGTTTTTCTGATTTTGATTATGCCAAGCAAGCCATTCGATTGAAAGTGAATGATTATCTTCTAAAGCCTATTGATAGTGATCAACTCTATACCTCTTTGTTAAAGGTGAAAACTGATCTTGACATAGAGAAGGCTTCCTATGAAACTATTTTTAACTTGAATGAACTTACTACAAGTAAAGAGTACATTGCTGAAATTTTAAAAGAATATATTGTACATAATTACACCACTGAAATTAATCTAAATCTTATTGCCAGTAGTATGAACTATAGTTCTAGCTATCTAACTAAACTTTTTGTCCAGCACTATAATTGTACTCCCTCTAAATATATTACGACTCTCAGACTCCAAAAAGCACAACACCTACTTCTCCATCATCCTGAGCTTTCTATCCGTCAAATTGGTGAATTAATTGGCTATCAAGACCAAGGGTACTTTAGTCGTATCTTCAAAAAGCAGTACAGCGTAAGTCCTTTTGATTACCGTGAACGCAATATAAGTATTTAAAATGTAAGAGACTGTCATACAACAACTCATCTGCATGATTTGTTGTATGACAGTCTCCTATTTATTTATATCCTATTTACTCTAACTCTATAACTACAGGTTTTCCTTCATAAGCTACAAGTGTTTCTTTCTCTCCAACCTTTACTTTAAATTGCCTCTTTTCTTCCATTCCCTCGTATTGGCCTTGTCTTTCACCTAAAGTAAAGCTTCTTTCTTTCTCATTCCAATCCATGGGAATAAGAGTGTAATTTCCTTTTTCAAAGTTGTAATTGTCCCCTTCATCTTCATATAAGGCAAACCTTCCATCTTGACCGCTATAAATAGTTATTGTCATAGGTTCAACTACCTTTTGAGTCGCATATTGAAGGCCTTCTACTGTTGGGATAATGGCCCCAGCTTTAATGAAAAGGGGCATTTTTTCCAATGGTGCTTCTACTTCATACCATCTTCCTCCCTCTAGCACTTCACCTGTCCAATAATCATACCAATTCGTTCCTTGTGGTAAATAACAACGTCTGATTTTTTCCTTAACTATCGGTTTATTTCCTGCTTCATAATACATTGGCTCAGTAATAGGACAAACTAGAATAGAAGGTCCAAACATAAATTCATCGTCAATCTTTTGTGCTACCTCATCTTCTAAGAAGTCAAATAATAAGCTTCTTAAAAATGTACCATGCTCAAGATAAACTTGACCTGCAAGGGAATAAATATAAGGCATTAAGTGATAACGTAATTTTATAAATTTTTCAATGGTATCATAATAGATATCACCCTTTTCTCCAAATTGCCAAATTTCACGGGGTGTATCCGTACCATGAGACCTAAACATGGGCAAAAAAGTACCATATTGGAGCCATCTTACATAAAGCTCTTTATAGGCATTGTCCTCTACCCCTTCATTGTAGTCACCATGCCAAAACCAAAGGGGATTAGGATTCGTATGGCAGCCACAGCCTCTTTTTTGCCAAGCAGAACCTACTACAAAGAAGCCACCAATATCCAGTGTCCAATAAGGCATGCCACTTAAGGCAAAGTTAAGTCCTTCCCTAATTTGCTTGTTAAAAACCTCCCAGGTAGCTGCTATATCCCCAGACCATAATACCGTTCCATACTGTTGACTAGAGGCATAACCCGAGCGCGTTAAATTAACCACTCTTTTTTTGTCTGTGGTTTTTCTTTGATTTTCATAGATTCCTTTGGCATGCTGTAAGGCAAAGGCATTGGCTTTTGTGGCATCTATATAATGTTTGTGCTCTTCACCTACTATATAGTAGCGTTCCCAGGGTTCTCTTTTAACAGCTCCTCCCCAGTCTGGTCCACTAAAAGGTTCAGTGGAATCACACCACCAAGCATCAAAACCCGATTGAAATAATTCTTCATTTGCTTGTTTCCAATACATTTTTCTTGCTTCTTCATTAAAGGCATCATATGTAGAATAGTCATTTAAAAGATAACCTGCCTTAAAAAATTCGGTATGATTTTCTCCTCCTGCATTCATATTGGGCCATACAGAAACCATAGCATGGACATGCTCATCATGAAGTGTATCAAGTGTTTCCTTTAAGCGAGGATAACGAGCAGGGTCTACTCTCTTTTCTCCCCAATAGCCACTTTTCCATGTATTCCAGTCCTGCACAATACAATCAATAGGGACTTGGCGTGCTCTATATTCCTTTGCAACTTGTACCAATTCCTCCCCTGTATTATAAGCTTCTTTGGATTGAATATAGCCAAAAGCCCATTTAGGAAGTAACTGGGCTCTCCCCGTTAAATAACGATAGCCTTCAATCACTTCATCTAGTCCATGACCACCTA
>JAEZKI010000375.1 GCA_023415525.1 Bacillota bacterium
GCTATCTACTTGTTCCTGCCTATATTTCGTGATGAGGATATAAAGTAATTTATAAAAATAACTTCTAACCTCTAGCTCATAGCCATATTCTTTCTCATTATATACCTGATACATGGTCTCTATTAAATGGCTTACCTCTTGGTCCTTTTTACCTTCAGGTGTCTTAAACAAAACATATTCACTTTCTTTATAGCGTTCAAGTAAATCATGTGGGATTTGAAGAACAAGGGTAAAATTGGATAAAGGCGCATTAATAGAATGGATTTCATTGGAATTAACAATCATGAAATCCCCTTCAGATAAAGTATAAGGGGTAGAATTGATAAAAAACTCAATTTCCCCCCTTAGTACTAAAAATATCTCTATGGACCGATGCCAATGTTTGGCTACGTTATAATTTCCATCTTTTCCTTCAAAGACAAACAATTTATAGGGTAAATTATCATTTGGAATGACTAATTCATGTTTAAAATACATCGTAACTCCCCTTTTCATCAAGGTTAACCTTACCCTATATTTTAACACAATTTTGCATTCTCTGATAGAAAGATTTATTTACCTAATAATTCTTTTGCCTGGGCTATTACATTTTCTACTGTAAAACCATTTTTCTTAAAGATAAGTCCTGCTGGTGCAGATTCACCAAAGCCTTCCATAGCAATGACTTTGCCTTCAAGACCCGTATATTTATGCCATCCAAAGCTAGAAGCAGCTTCTACAGCAATTCTCTTGACTTTGTTAGAAGGTAAGAGCGCTTCTTTGTAAGCTTTAGGTTGGTTTTCAAATACATCCATTGAGGCCATACTTATAGCTGTCGCCTTAATGCCTTCTTCTTCAAGCTTCTTAGCAGCTTGCTCTACAAGATGAACCTCTGAACCTGTTGCCATTAATAGAATGTCTGCATCCTTTGAGTCTACACCGCCTACGATATAAGCACCCTTCTTAGCTTCTTCACCTGTCTTTTCAAGGAAAGGCAAGTTTTGTCTAGAAAGAACAATAGCTACTGGTTCTGTCTTGCTATTTAAGGCATATTCCCAAGCTGCAACCGTCTCTTTTGCATCTGCTGGTCTAAAGGTTACAAGATTTGGTGTACTACGAAGCATAGCCAGCTGTTCAATAGGCTGATGAGTAGGTCCATCTTCGCCTACTCCAATGCTGTCATGAGTCAGTACATAAGTAACAGGTAATTTCATAAGTGCAGCAAGTCGCATGGGATTTTTCATGTAATCACTAAATACAAAGAAGGTAGAACAGAAAATCTTAAGACCACCATGAAGAGCGATACCATTTGAAACAGCTCCCATTGCATGCTCACGAATACCAAAGTGTAAATTACGTCCTGAATAATCTTCAGAGCTAAAGTCACCCTTGCCATTCATATACGTCTTTGTAGAAGGTGCTAAGTCAGCTGAACCTCCTATAACATTTTCTACTACACTTGCCATATGGTTAATGACTTCAAAAGAAGCAATACGTGTAGCCATTGTTTTGGTTACATCTGTATAGTTATCGTAAATGTCTAATTTAATTTCTTCTTCGTTATGCCACTTGTTCCACTTCTCAGCGAGTTCTGGGTAAGCCTTTGCATAATTTGTAAAAAGTGCATTCCACTCTGCTTCTTTAGCTTCGCCTTGGCTATTTACTTCATTAATATGTGCTTTCACTTCATCTTCTACAAAGAAAGGTTGATCGTGATGGCCTAAGAAGGCTCTCATTTCTGCTAAATTCTCTAAGCCGAGAGGTTCACCATGAGCAGCTGCTTTCCCTTGCTTTTTAGGGCATCCATAACCGATTTGTGTTTTAATTTCAATGAAGCTAGGTTGATTTTGATTAGCTTTTGCTTTTTCAAGAACTTTTGCAATCGCTTCGATGTCATTTCCATCTTCTATCAAGAAGGTCTCAAAACCTTGAGCTTCAAAACGAGTTCTTACATTTTCTCTAAAAGCTATTTGAGTATTTCCTTCAATAGTTATGTTATTCGAATCATAAAGTACAATGAGTTTTCCTAACTTTAAAGTCCCTGCTAAAGATGCAGCTTCGTAAGCAATCCCTTCCATCAAGCAGCCATCACCAACCAGTGTATAGGTATAATGGTCTACAATCGGATAGCCTTCTTTATTAAATTCAGAGGCTAAATGTTTTTCTGCCATAGCCATTCCCACTGCCATAGCAATACCTTGTCCTAAAGGACCTGTTGTTGCCTCTACCCCAACAGTATGACCATATTCAGGATGCCCTGGTGTAAGGCTTCCTTCTTGGCGAAAATTCTTTAAATCTTCTACTGTTAGTCCGTAATTAAAAACATGTAATAAGGAATAGAGTAAAGCTGAACCATGTCCTGCTGAAAGAATAAAACGATCTCTATTTTCCCATTTAGGATTTTTAGGATTGTGAGCCATACTAGACCATAAAGTATAGGCCATAGGTGCAGATCCAAGAGGTAATCCAGGGTGTCCAGAATTAGCTTGTTGTACTGCTTCTGCAGCTAATACACGAATCGTATTAATTGTTCTTTCCTGTATTTTCATTTTCTATCTCCCTCTCTATTATTGGCGTTGGCTTAGTTAAGTTTTTGTTCTAAGCCTTCCCAATCTTTAAGGAATCTTTGAATGCCAATATCTGTAAGAGGGTGTTTTGTCATTTGAACAATAACATTGTATGGTACTGTTGCAATATGTGCACCTGCTTTAGCTGCATCTACAACATGAAGAGGACTACGTACACTTGCTGCAATAATTTCTGTTTCAATGCCATGAATTGCAAAAATATCTGCAATATCTCTTACTAATTGCATACCTTCTGCTCCTACATCATCTAGTCTACCTAAAAATGGGCTAACATAAGTTGCACCTGCGCGAGCTGCAAGTAAAGCTTGTGCTGCTGAGAAAATTAAAGTGACATTGGTATGAATACCCTTTGCTGTTAATTGTTTAGTTGCTTTTAGCCCTTCTTCTGTCATAGGTAATTTAATAACAATATTTTTATGAATTTTAGCTAACTCTAATGCTTCTTCTACCATTTTAGTTGCTTCGAGAGAAATAACCTCTGCACTAATAGGTCCATCTACAATCTCTACAATTTCTTTAATAACAGATTTGAATTCTAAGCCTTCACGTGCAATAAGAGAAGGATTAGTGGTTACACCACAAATTACACCTAAGTCATTAGCTTTACGAATTTCCGCAGTATTGGCTGTGTCTACAAATAATTTCATTTTTAATTCCTCCTAATAATATCGTCTTTTTAATTTTAATTATGCTGCTTTCATTAATAGTGTCGTTATGTTGTCCGTACAAGTATATTGTACTATTAATTCATTCCCTTTTCAACTATTCTGCTCAATTAAGATAAATAAAATAAAATTTCTTTATACAAAAATAAAGAGGTGCTTAAGCACCCCTTATATTTCTAATTCACTTTAAATCGTTTTACAGATTGGTCCAGTTCTTCCATGGTGGTTTTTAAGCGATTGGTAAGTTGAGCCAAATCACTCATAATACTGTTTTGTTCACTACTTAAAGCATAGACTTCCTGTGTTGACAACTTTGATTTCTCTGTAATTTGAGCAATGGTATCAATCTGAAGGATAGTCTTTTCCTTAGAACCACTAATGTTTTGTATCTTAGCATTAATGTCCTCAAGCTCAGTATCCATTATTTTTAATGTCTTGATAATATTAAAGAAAATACTAGAAGTCCTCTCAACCACTTCTTCCTGATTCTTAAAGGTTGTAGTAGATTTTTTAATAAGCTCATTGGCATTAGTATTTGTTGCTTTAATCTGATTAAGCGCTTGTTGAACTTTAAGTGTTGAACTTCTGGATTGTTCTGCTAAATTTCTTACCTCTTGTGCTACTACAGCAAAGCCTTTTCCTGCTTCCCCCGCTCTAGCTGCCTCAATACTGGCATTTAAAGCTAAAAGATTGGTCTGATTACTTATATTATCTAACAAACCCATCATCTCACCAATTCCTGTATTGAGTCCTTCAAGTTCTACCATACTTTTTTCTATGTCTTCAAATACAGTTAAAGAAGAGTTCATGGTTTCTCTTAATCGCTTAATACATTCTGTTGCTTCTTGAATAAATGACTTGATGCCTTGATTCTTTTCATAAATAATATGACTCTTTTGCATCACATCCTGAACGCCATTAGCTAACTCATTCATATTGGCTAAGCCCTTTTGAGCATTGTTATCCTGAATAATGGTTCCTTCTGCAATATCTTTAACTGAGGAAGCTAATTGATTCATCATATCCGTTGAGTACTTTGTAGACTCAGCTAAACTCTTACTATCTTCTAGACTCTGTTCTGTAACCTTTGTGGTTTGCTGTAAAAGAGCTTTCATATTCGTAATCATGTAATTAAAACTTTTACATAATTCTGTTAGTTCATTATTTCCTTTGGGTTCTATTTGTACCATTAAGTTGCCCATCTCTGCTTCTTTCATACATGTCATCAACTTAATAATAGGATTAGAGAACTTCTTAGCAAAGTTAACACCTACCCCTATAGCAATGCCAACAGCCACTAATATAACAACACCTATAAGAAAACCTGCCTTAGTGAGTTGATTCGTTAGCGCATATTCAGGAATTTGTGCAATTAGCCGCCAATTATTGGAAAGTGTCACATAAGTAATTAGTTTCTTTTCTAAAACCATTGTCTCTAGTTGATTCTGTGCAGAAATGCTTTCCCACAATGTATCCTCTATTACTTCAATCCCATCTTGCGTAGCATAAATAACAGCTTTTGATGAATCTACCAACATTAAACTTGAGTCGTCTAAAAGCTTGGCATTATTAAAAATAGAAGTTAACTTTTCTAAATCAACAACGACACAAAGCTTCCCTTTTCCTTTACTAGAAGGAGCAATGACCTCTCTAAGTATGTAAGTCTCCTTGTCATTTGCTCCTACTCCTCTATTCCAAGCTAAGCCCCCACCTAATTCTTGTTGAAAAATAGCCTTTAAATCTTGCTTATTCATACTTTCTCCTGCTGAAATAATTTCGTCCTCACCTAAGAGAAGATATGCTCCCTTAATATTTTCATTTAAATGCGTTAATGCTCCGAGTGTCTGATTTATTTGGGTAGTTGCTGTAAGCTTTTCTTTCATGTCTGTAGAAAAGTAATAGGCTAATGAATTATTTTGTACTAAATCTTTGGCTACATACTCTGCAATACTATTTTGTATGTCCGCGATATAACTATTGGCATTAAGTCCTATTTGCTCAATCATCTGCACTGTTAATTTTTCGCTTGTAATCTTTAATGCATTTTTAGAAATAGAGTAAAATATATAGTTCACAACAAGTAATGGTATAATAGCAAATAAAATACACGTTATGATTAAAGAACGCTTAACTGATGTTTTCTTTGACAGTTGGGTAGATCGATATATTTGTATAATATTACCTCCCTTGTCCTCATTGTTACTTTTTTTACTTCTCTATTTACTTCTCTATTTACTTCTCTATTTACTTCTTTTTTTAGATAATACATCAAATGCTACTGCTGCAAGTAGTACAAGACCTTTTACTGCTTTTTGGTAGTTGGAATCAATACCCATAATAGACATACCGTTATTAATTACACCCATAAAGATCGCACCGATTACGGCTCCACTTACTGTTCCTGTTCCACCGTAAGCTGAAGCTCCACCAATGAAGCAAGAACCAATAGCATCCATTTCATAGCTATTACCTGC
>JAEZKI010000385.1 GCA_023415525.1 Bacillota bacterium
TAGAGGTGTCATAGAAGATTATTATAGTGCCACGAATCTTTTTGCAGGGAATATAAAACCCTATTTATTAGCTATAAAGGTATTTATCGCATATGGGGAATATGAAGAGGCTGAGGCAATCATTGAAAAGGCCAAGAGCAATGGATTAATCAGTGACCAAATGAGCTTTTATAAATTAAAAATAAGAAGAGCAACTTGTCGCAATGAATTGCGTTTATATGATACTTTGGGAAGATTAATTGAAATATTGTCTAAGCAGAATGAATTAGATAATGAGACAGACATTCAGAACTTTGCAGAAATTCATATGGAAATTGCATTTTGTTATATGGAACTTAATATTAGCGAAAAAGTTTTAGAGTATATCAATCGAGCGATAGAATTAGAACCTAATAATTTAAACTATATATGGATTAAAGCAGATTACTATTATCAAGAGGAAAATTACGTTAAGGCTCTTCCATTATATAGAAGTATTGAAGCCATTGAAACAGATAATATCACTATTCAATATGACCTTGCAAGGTGCTATAGTAAGAAGCGAAATATGAAGAAAGCTTTAACTTACTACTTGAAAGTCATAGAGAAAAATCCAAAATATAAAGATACCAATAACTGTCTGTATGAAATTTATAGTAGTAGATTTATAAATACGGGTAATTGGGATGATTATAAACTAGCTCTAAAATATATTGATGCACAGATTGAAATGATGCCACATAGTTATTACTACATTAATAAAGGGTTGTTATTGACTGAGGCTAATAAGTATATGGAAGCTCTAGAGGCATATGAGAAAGCTATTGAAGCTGATCCTGAAAATAGGTGGGCCTATAATAATGCAGGTTATGTCTATTTTTTATTAGAGAAATATGATAAAGCAGAAGAATACTATAAACTAGCTATAGAGAATAAAAAGGGAGGAGTTTATCTTAAGCCTTATGGGAATCTAGCAAGTTGTTATACCATTCAGGGAAGGTATAATGATGCAGAAAAATGCTATTTACAGGCTATACAATTAGATCCCAATCAAGAAGATATTTATGAGTGGTTACTCCAGCTCTATATGAGACAGGGTAGCTATAATAAAGCCATTGATGTCGTTTTACTCATGAAAAAGGAAATGATAGGTGATAGAATAACTATTCATAGTTATTGGGCTAATTGTTATTGGGCACTTAATAAGAAGCTAAGAGCATCTATGATTTATTATGATATTTTTAGATATACAACTCAGGAAGGCAAAGCTTATATGAAAATAGCAGAGCATTACTTTTTCTGTCAAGGGAGTGTGAAGAAAGCTCTTCATTTTTATGAATGCACTATTAATAGAGGGAGAGAGTTAAATAGTAAAGAAACTTTTGAAGTTTATTATCAATTAACACGCTGCCATGGTGCATTAAAACATAACAAAAAGGCGAAGAGTTATTTTGATAGATGCATAACAGAGATTAAAAACCAATATGGTACTTTAGAAAACTATATACAGTATGTAGCATATAGTAAAAAATACTGTGGTAGACTAGTCAGTCTCTATTTAAGTATAGGGGATTTAGAAAATGCTAAAATCTATCTAAAGAAAATGAAGGAAGCATTAAGATGTCAGGGATGTGATTATAAAAACTGTTATCAAGCGACTTTAAAAGAAGCCCAAGTATATGAAGCATTAGGAGATTTAGAAGTAGCACTACAATGCTACGAAACAGCACTTATAGAGAATAATTCACTTTTCATGGCTAAGAAGAAGGTCGTATGTATAAAGAAGAAGTTGAAAGAAGCAAAAAAATGATTATAGGAATTGATTTAGGCACCACTACTAGTTTGGTAGTCTACTATACTCCAGAAGGTGTAAAAGTTATTCCTAATAGATTGGGGAAGAATCTCACTCCTTCAGTAGTAAGTGGGAATAAAGAAGGTACTATATACATAGGAGAGACAACCAGAGAAAGAATGCTTATGGCTTCAGATGAGACGATGGGGCTCATTTAGAACCTAAAGTAGCAAAAAGCAATTTAAGCAATGGATTGATTCTCAAGCTAGATTTATCAAAGATTTGTTTAGACATTTTAAGCAGGAAAATTAAGTAATATATTGTGTATTTGTAATTTTATAATAGATTGGAGGGATGGTTTTGAAGAAGAAAAATATTATTTTTAGTGTTGTCTTGTTTACTTTCACAGTATCTGTTCTGTTTATTCTTGTATGGAATGGTGTAATCTTGCTGAACAATCCTTCAAAGGATAAATATCCGGTGCGTGGCGTAGATGTTTCTTCCTATCAGGGGAAAATAGACTGGCAAGTGCTTAGTTCGCAAAATATCAGCTTTGCCTTTATTAAGGCAACAGAGGGAAGCACATTTGTTGATTCCTGCTTTGCGTACAACTATAACGAAGCGATGAAAACGGATCTCAGAATTGGTGCGTATCATTTCTTTAGTTTTGATAGTCCGGGTGAAACCCAAGCAGATAATTTTATGGCGACTGTGCCGATAACGGAACATATGCTTCCTCCTGTGGTGGATTTTGAATTTTATGTAGATAAGGAAAAGAATCCTCCAGAAGCAAAAGCAGTCAGAGCACAAATTGATGATTTGTTGGAAAAATTGGAAACACACTATGGCTTGAAGCCTATCCTATATGCAACGGATAAATCCTATTCTCTATATCTTTCCGGGTATTATAGTGATTATGATATATGGATCAGAAATGTAATAAGTTCTGCATCACTGCCGGATTCGCGAGAGTGGACATTTTGGCAGTTTACAGATCGTGAAAAATTACAGGGATATAGTGGTGAAGAAAAGTATATTGATGTTAATGTGTTCTATGGAACGGTGCAGGATTTTGAAAACTACGCCAAATGATAAATTTTATGCCAGAAAAAGAAGATAATATGGAATCAAATGAAATGAATGCCATCTATGTACATAGCCGATTGAGTTAACCACCAGTCGGCTTATTTTATTGTGTACCTGGCCAGTGCATGTTTCTAGTGGGTAGAGGCAGGCTACTCAACTGATGATTAGCCTGCTACTCGATCGAAAAAGTGGCTACTTTGGGGGTTTCCTAAATAATGACATAAAAAGCTACTATAAGCTGAGGTTGTAATATAGTTTTTGTTTATAATAGCTTTTCTAGCAGAAATAGGGATGCAATATTATTTATTTATGATAGAATATTTACTATATTTAAAAAATAATAAATATTCCGGTTGGATTATAGGGCTATAGGGGGG
>JAEZKI010000409.1 GCA_023415525.1 Bacillota bacterium
GTTTAAAGGTTTCAAAATCAAAAGGATCCAATTCTAACGGCAATTCCTCAAATAAAAACCGCATGCCAAAGTAACAACCTTCTTTAAAGAGATTATGAATATGAATAAATCGCTTATCTGTAATCCATTCGGTATAGAGACGGTTATTTCTCCCCTTTTGTTGAGAGAGATAGCTACACACTGTATTCGCACCAGCGGACACAGCTACAATATAAGGAAAAAATAGGTGATGGTCATCAAAGGCATCTAAAACACCAGCTGTATAAGCTCCACGCATCCCACCACCTTCTACTATTAATCCCAATTTCTTTTCCACAAGAATCCTCCTTGCTTTTGCATAAAAAAAGTTACTTTTCTAGCAAAAATAAAATAATCTATTCTTTTAGTATAAAAGAGGTTGAGGAGAAGTACAAGGTTTCTTAAAAAAGCTAATTAACTTTTTTTGTTTTAGAGAAGTAACGTGTACAGATATAACCCACTAAGCAGAGGGCAAGTAAAATGAGAACAGCATGACTATAAGTATTTAAAAGTTGCTCAATGAGCGTCCAATTGTCGCCAATGAAATAACCTAAGCTAATAAGTACCAGGTTCCAAGCACTAATACCTACGGAAGAATATAAAAGAAAGAGATGAAGGGGCATACGACTTGTCCCTGCGAAGATAGAGATATACGTACGGGTAAGGGGAACAATGCGGGCAAACAAAACCGCCCATCTTCCATAGCAATCAAACCATTTATTGAATTGAATAGTGGCTTTTTGAGCACTGGAGGAACGATTGGAAAGCCAAGTTAAAAAAGGGATACCACCCCAAAAACCAATGGCATAACAGCAAAGAGAGCCTACAAGGCCAGCACAAATACTTACTAAAAAGACCATAAAAAAAGAAAGATCCGCTTGAGTAATACTCATACCTACAAAAGGTAAGACCACTTCACTGGGAATAGGAAAACAAGCATATTCTAATCCAATAATGGCAAAAATACCAGGATAGCCTAAAAGGCCTACAAGGGACATAAGATGATTTAACATAAGGGTAAGATAGGACATAAACATCTCCTTAATCAAAATATAGTTTTTTTCTCTCTTTACTATTTCAAAATAAAAAAAAGAATACAAGTATTTGGTTCATATTTATTAATTATATTTAGTATTAGTAAAAAAAATACTTCTTAATAAAAAAGAAGTTATACGAAGACCATAAAGACTTGTCAAGACTTCCTTCTTCTTTTTTATTGAAGGTTATGCTATAATAATAAATTAGATGGCTTATTTAAGAAGCTCAAGTATCGATGTAAAGGATGAAATAATAAATGATAACAATTAATAATATGAGCTTGCAATTTGCAGGTAGAACACTTTTTAAAGAAGTAGACCTTAAATTTACTCCAGGCAATTGTTATGGTGTAATTGGTGCCAATGGAGCAGGAAAATCTACTTTTCTTAAAATTTTATCGGGAGAGTTAGAAAGCACAACAGGTGAAGTTTCTATCCCTAAAAATATTCTTATGTCTGTTTTAAAGCAAGATCATTTCCAATATGATGAGTGTGAAGTGCTTCAAACCGTTATTCGTGGAAATACCCGTTTATACGAAATAATGCAAGAAAAAGATGCCCTTTATGCTAAAGAAGACTTTAGTGATGCAGATGGGGAAAAAGCTGCTGAATTAGAAGGGGAATTTGCGGAGATGAATGGATGGGAAGCAGAATCAGATGCCTCTCAAATTCTTCAAGGTTTAGGAATTGGTACTGAATTACATTATATGTTAATGAAAGATTTAAAAGGTGGAGATAAAGTTAAAGTCCTTTTAGCCCAAGCCCTTTTTGGTCAACCAGGCATCTTGCTTTTAGATGAGCCTACCAACCACTTGGATATTGATTCGGTTAACTGGCTTGAAGATTTCTTACTGGACTTCCCAGGGACAGTTATAGTAGTTTCCCACGACCGTCACTTCCTAAATACAGTATGTACCCATACAGTAGATATTGATTTTGGTAAAATCAAAATGTATGTAGGAAACTATGACTTCTGGTATGAGTCTAGCCAGATGATGCAACACTTAATGAAAGCTCAAAACAAGAAAAAAGAAGATCAAATAAAAGAGTTACAAAACTTCATTACCCGTTTCTCTGCTAATAAATCTAAAGCAAAACAAGCAACTTCTCGTCGTAAACTTTTAGATAAAATCTCATTGGAAGAAATGCCAGCTTCCTCTCGACGTTATCCTTTTGTACAATTTAAGCCAGATCGTGAAGTAGGCAATGAGATTTTAACTGTAGAAGGTTTAAGTAAGACCATTGATGGTGTCAAAGTGCTAAACAATGTCAGCTTCCGTGTGAATAAGGATGATAAGATTGTTTTTATTGGAGAAAATGAATTGGCTCAAACCACACTTCTTCAAATCTTAGTAGGAGAAATAGAACCTGATGAAGGAAGTTTTAAATGGGGGATTACCACTTCGCAATCTTATTTCCCAAAAGATAATAGTGAATTTTTCAATGACTGTGACTTAGATCTTATTAATTGGTTAAGACAGTTTTCAGAAGATCAAACAGAAAGCTATTTACGTGGCTTCTTAGGACGTATGCTTTTTAGTGGTGAAGAAGCGCTTAAGCCAGCAAAGGTTTTATCAGGAGGAGAAAAAGTACGTTGTATGCTTTCACGTATGATGCTTTCTGGTGCTAATATTGTCCTACTTGATCAACCTACTAACCATTTGGATCTGGAATCTATTACGGCATTAAATAATGGTTTAATCGACTTTAAAGGCAATGTATTATTTACTTCTCACGACCATCAGTTTATTCAAACGATTGCCAATCGTATTATTGAATTAACAGAAGAGGGTCTTATCGATCGTACGTCAACATATGATGAATATTTAGAGTACAAAAAGAATAATAAATAAAAACAAATTGGGAAATAATCAAGAGGGAGGAGCAAATTAGCGCATGAAAGCTTCTAAGATACAAGAGCAATTGTCACGCATTCCTTTACTCCTTAAGCTTCTTTATTATGATTATTTGGGAGATGAGGGACAAGAGGTAAGAAATATTCCTTATGGTGAAGAAAAAAGACAGTATTATAGAGTCTATAAAGGAAATAATCCTAAATTACCACTCATTTTTTTTATACATGGAGGAGGCTGGTGGCATGGAAGTCCTCAATTTTCTAGTGCCGTAGGGAAGTTTTTTGCTAAGAGAGGATATACCACTGTATTGCCAGCTTACCGCCTTGTCCCTAAGGCCAGGTATCCTCAACAGATTGAAGATATTGTGACTGCCTTTAAAGAGGTTTTAAAAAATGAAACATTAGCTTATAAGGGAATTATTGTGATGGGCTTTTCAGCAGGAGGGGAATTAGGTGCTCGCCTTGTTTTTGATCAAAGTCTGCAGAGCCTCCATGGGTATTCGGAAAGCTGTTTTAAGGGCTTTGTCTCTTTTGCAGGCGTATTAGATTTTAAAACCTGCCAATCAGCTTATACTAAGCTACTTATTAAAAATTATTTACCACAAGGATATAAAATAGAAGAGGTTAATCCACTCCGCCTTGTAAGTTCTCGCTCTTTCCCAGTTCTTTGTCTACATGGCAAAAGAGATCGACTCATTGAACGTGAGAATGCTTTAAACTTCATACAGAGGGTAAAAGAAGTCGGGGGAAAAGGTGAGGTTATTTTATTAGAAGGATATCATCACTCAGATATTTTAAGGCTAGTTATTGGTAAAGGAATGAGAGAAACTGCATTTATTTGGAAATTTATAGAGGATAAAGTTTAGAAGGGAGTAAGTAAGTGGAAGAAGGAAAAAGGAATTATCTTATTGATAATTTAAAAGTGTTTTTATTGTTTTTTGTGGTTTTTGGACATATTATTGAGTACTATATCGATGAATATGCTTTCCTTAAGATATTTTACTTGTTTATTTACTTTTTTCATATGCCACTATTTATTTTTATCTCAGGTTATCTTTCTAAAAATATTGATAAGGGACGCAAAGGGGCTATAAAAAATTTACTCATTCCTTATGTCATTTTTAACATCATTTGGTATACCCTAGCTTTTATTGTAACAGGGAAAATTATGCTCCTTATTATTTATCCAGGTTGGACCTTATGGTACTTGATTAGCCTCTTTTTTTGGAGAGTAAGTCTTAAGTATTTAGTAAAAATCCCATATATTATTCCAGTCAGTGTATTAGCAGGTTTACTTATTGGGTTATTGCCCCGAGGAGGCGTTGTTTTATCAGTTTCACGTACCATTACCTTTCTTCCTTTCTTCTTAATTGGCTATTATATGAAGGAGGATGTCTTATTAAAAGTTTCCACGGTAGGTAAAAGGTTATCTTTAATAGGTGTGCTTATAGGAATAGGTGTGGCCATTTGGGTAGGGAAAACAGGATATGTCAACTATGAATTTTTCTATAACTCTCATTCTTATTTAGAAAGTGGATTGACCACAACGCAAGGGCTTTTATTTAGAGGTGCTCTTTATGCC
>JAEZKI010000454.1 GCA_023415525.1 Bacillota bacterium
AGCAAGGTGGTAAGCTCAGGCATGAGTTTGCGGATAAGGCGAATTATTCAAGCTTTGCCATGAGCAGTGATGGAAAGTATTTGGCTGTAGGGACTTGGATGAGTGATGATGAGTATAATGAAGAAGATGGAAGCATCCAAATATGGGAAGTAGCTTCTGGTCGCTGCGTAAACCTTTTAAAAGATGATTATGCAGGTATAGGCTGGCTTGATTATCCCTGTGCCCTACAATGGAGTCCAGATAATAAGAGGCTTGGTGTAACCTTGAATACCAATCAAGTATCCAGCTTTAATCCTTTTGGGATGACAGTTAAAGCTTTAGCTACTGCAGGCGTCACTAACGGATGGGATACTCCCCCGGCTTGGTGCTGGATAAAGGATTCTTCATGCTTTGCTATCAGTTGTTTTGGGAATTCTGAGCTGCCTCTATGCATTTGTAAGACCAATATGACTCGTATAGATGAAAGTAATGCCAAGTGGTTCAAAGAAAGAGAAGGAGATTCAGAAGCTAATGAGGAGATAGAACCAGAATTTCAACCTTATACAGTATGTCATGCTACTAGAAATAGCAACCTGGTTTTTGGATATAATAATCACGAGGAGATTTATGGTATTAACATTAAGACAGGACAACTTGCATGGGAACTAAATAGTGCTTCCCCTGTCGGCTTTAGCCCCTTAGATGATTTCTTTGTCTACCTAGAAGATGAACACATCCAAATTGCAGATTTGAATACAGGTAAAGTAAAAGAGTGTATTCCAAACGTTGAATCCATACAGGGCTTTGAATTTGCGCCTAATAGCCAACGCTATGCAGCTTATGGGGAAAATAGAATAACTATATGGGATTATAATAAAAAGGTTGCTACTTTTGAGTTAGACTCCTCTTTACTCATTCAAGATTATTTTGAATGCGAATTAAGACCTATTGCCTTTAATACAAGTGGGGATAAAATAGTTTGCTTGCTAGATAATGGAGACATTCAAGTTTGGTCCCTTAAGGATGGCGTACCAAGCAAAATCCTTACCTATCCATCAAAGGCCACGGGGATTTATTGGGGAGAAGCATTAGTGGGTGTAAGTGGCGAAGCTCTTATTTTTTTTAAAGAAGATGGAACACTTATTCGTACTTGTGATAAAGCAGCTCAGATAGCAGCTTATAATGAAGTATACGATACCGTAGGCTCTCCATTAGAAATAGGGGATGAAGATTGGATGACTTACGGGGACAGCTCCTCATTATATCCTTTCAAATATAAGGAGCAAGCAGAGTGGCTAGTAGCACTTGAGACAGGTAATATCATCAGCTCTTGTAAAGGCTTAAAGGAGTTAGATCCACATTTATCCTATACATGGAAAAACAAATATGCTTGGCCTGTTAGCTGGAGAAAAACGACAGTTTATGATACGATGGCACAAGCAAAAGTCCAACATATTTAAAGTAATGGCAAACCCATGAATGAATGGTGCCAGGACAGTAGAATAACTTGACTAATATAATGGGGCGTTACTTATAATTGTAAAAAGCAGGTCATGATAAGAAAGTAATCATGACCTGCTTTTATTCTACTAGTCATTGAATACGAATTGTGAAGAGACATTTTATTTTGTAAAAGATGTAAAGTATTTCATAATAAGACTAGTTGTTGTCATATTTAAAAAGGTATGCTGTAGATAGCATTTATGAAGGAGGTAATAGGATGGTGCAGGATGAAAAATATCTAAGAGGTAAAGTATATAACATTGCAGGTACAGGTAGAGGGGGCTATAGTGGAGATGGGATGCTAAAGGCCCTTGATACGAGTTTGTGCATTCATGGACTAAGAATAGATTCAGCCAATAATTTATATTTTAATGACTTCATAAATCATAGGGTAAGTGTAGTAAAATTTTGATGGCACAAAGAAGGATCTATTTGTAGTAAAATGAAAGAAATACTATAGTGCAATAAAGAGGGGATATCATGGAATGGACAGAAGGATTAAAACAAGCCATAGAGTTTATAGAAGCACATTTATTGGAAGAAATAAGTGTAGAGGATGTAGCTGCCCATATTTACCTTTCACCCTTTTATTTTCAAAAGGGATTTAAACTAATAACGGGCTATACTGTAGGCGAATATGTAAGAAATAGACGGTTATATTTGGCTGCCCTTGAGATTGTTAAAGGGGACAAGCGTGTTATTGATTTAGCTTATAAATATGGTTATGATACACCTGAAAGCTTTTCAAAGGCTTTTACGCGTCTCCATGGTGTTTCACCTATACAAGTAAAGGAGCAACCTTATAAAATGAAAACTTTCCAGCCCTTACAGGTTAGTTTATCTATTAAAGGGGCAGATAAACTAGAATATAGGATAGAAAAGATGGAGGCTTTTAAGATTATTGGCATGGATAGGATCTTTCGATACGACTGTGCATTTGATGAAATTCCATTATATTGGGAAGAGTATGTAAAACAATGTATGACCGAGAAGAATGAAGAAATACGAGATGCATGGATGGCCTATAATATTGGGGTGTATGGCATTTGCATAGAGGAGGAGAGAGGGTGTGACACCTTTCAGTATTTGATAGCAGGTCCTTATAAAGAAGATAAGAGGGTCTATCCGGACAGCTTTAAGGTGATTACTATCCCTGCTTTAACTTGGGCTAAGTTTAAGTGTATAGGGCCTATGCCAGAAACGATACAGTCTCTCAATAGGAGGATTTTTGAGGAGTGGCTACCAGCCAATAGACACTATGAAATTATAGCAGGCTATAATATAGAGGTCTATTTTAAAGGAGATATTAAGTCTGTAGATTATATAAGTGAGATTTGGATTCCAGTAAGGGTAATTTAACCTGTCAAATCGAAACAAAAAATGACCGGATTATTCTTTTGATTCATCATACAATGAATGCATCTAATACGAAGGGATGAGATAAAATGATGAAACAAAAAACATATTATTATGAGGTAAGCGGAACACATAAAGAGATTGGTAAACAGCTTGCTAAAATTGTGGATGTACAAAAAATGGTTATGCCCCTACCCCCTTTTATCACAAAAAAAGACATAGAGGAGGCCATAAAACTCTATGAGAAGTATTGCCCAGGCTTAATGGAAGAACTTACAGGCTTTGCAGAAGAAGGGAAAGTCCAAGTTAAGGATTTAGCCTACTTTTGGATGACTTATCTAGTACCTAGATGCTCAGGAATGGCTATCTTAGGGAGCAAAATGATAGATGGGCATACAAAACTTGTGAGAAATTATGAGTTTGGTCTAGAGGAGGAAGATTTGGCAGTTTGTCAAATTCATGTAGAAGGCAAGTATAAGCATATAGGAGGGACCTCCGTTGTTTTTGGCAGGACAGAAGGGATTAATGAATGTGGTCTTGCAGTAGCTATGAGCTCTTGTGGTATACCAGTTAGTAATATAGAGGGCATGAGACCATCTCAAATCAAAGGACTTCAGTTTTGGGCTGTTATAAGAAGTTTATTAGATCATTGCAAAGATGTAGAAGAAGCCTTAGAGATGGCACAGGAGATGCCTATTGCTTTTAATCTTAACTTGTATCTAGCAGATGCTAAGGGGAATGTAGGTTTATTAGAGACAATAAATGGTCATAAAGCTTATAAAAAGATTTCAGAAGCAACCCTAGAAAAGTATGTTTATGGTACCAATCATATTGTCCTTCCAGAACTTCAAGTTTATGAGCCAGTAGGGATGAGGAATTCTATTGTGCGTTATGAAAAAATGACTGAGTTTTTAGAAAGTCATGACCAGTTAAGTGAAACACAAGTTAAAGAGTTCTTACTTCAGAAATATCCAGAAGGCCCAACATGCTATTACTATAGCTCTTGGTTTGGAACCATTAAATCAGTGGTAATGGACCCTATAGAGAAACGTTTTAGTATTTGTTGGTTAGGACATAAGGAAAACGGTTGGGAAGATTATGTTGTAGGGCAACCTATGGAAAGCATGGAGAAAGAAAAGCTTGTAACCTTTGAAAATGCTACACCCGATCTGTTTGAAATGATACCTATTCCTACAAAGGATAGGGAAAAATAATAAAGGATAAATCTTTAGATCGTCAGTCATGTATGAGCTGGCGATATTTTTTGACCCCATTTTGCAAGTTCAAAAAAGACATGGATAAGTTCTTTACCAGATTCAGTAAGAGAATACTCGACATGAGGGGGGATTTCGTTAAACTGAGTACGATGGATAACTTCGGCTTTTTCAAATTTTTTTAGGACATTTGTTAATACAGTATTGGTTATGTTAGGAAGATTTTTTTTAAACTCTCCAAAACGAAGGGTATCATATTTAAGAAGCAAAAAAAGAATCTTAAGCTCCCATTTTCCACTGATTAAATCAAGAGATGAAGAGAGTGGACAGTTTAGAGTGTGTATCTCCATAGTTTTGACATATTCTAAGAAATCAGAAGAAGACTTGAAAGGAAACATAGAATACCCCCAATAAAGTAATTTTAATAAGTATATCATATTCTTTGGTATTATTTATCATACTAAGTTATAAAAAACTGCGTACTTATCATAAAACAGCCACCTCATTATAATAAGCATAGATTATGAAGTAAGAAAAATAGAATGAGGTGGAAAATGAAGAATAATGAAGAATATACCTATGCAATGCATACTTTAAGCATATTGGAAAAACGTAAATCCTGTAGATATTATACAGAAGGCTTAATTTCACAAGAGGAGTTAGAAGCGATTTTAATGGCAGGGAATGCAGCACCTATTGGGATGAATCGGATAAGGGATATAAAAATCTTTGTCATACAAAATCCATCGTTGTTAATGGAATTAGAAGAAAATACTCAACTAATATATGCAAGAATGGGGTTAAAAATGGATGGAATCTACAATGCCCCCACACTCATAATAGTTACAGTAAAGAAATTGGAGGGTGCATTTCAAAAGGCACAATATTGTAGTGCAGCATGCATTATAGAGAATATGCTTATAGCTGCTACAGAGATGGAATTAGGAAATATATTTTTAACGGGTGTGGCTACAGCATTAAATGAAAATGAAGTTTTACTCAGAAAAATAGGTATTCCAGAGGACTATGAAGCAGTAGGAGCAATGGCAGTAGGTAAAACAGAGGAAGAAGAGACAAAAAGGCAGTTATCCCCGTTAAGGATAGCGGTAGAACGAAGGTGATAATGAAAAAGGTCATGCCAATAAAGGTAGTTACTTAATAGAGTGGTTAATAGGAAGGTGTCACTAAGGTTGTCAAGAAGACTGGGGATTCCTTTATATTGAGAGAAATGTACTTAACTGTAGAAGAAATGATAGAATGGAGTTAAGAAGAGAAAAAACTGCTTTCAAGCGTTAAATCTGAAAGCAGTTTTTTTGTATCATGCACCACTCTACTACGATATACCTGATTGGAGTTTATAAAAAGTACCCTATTTTATTTTCCCACCATCCAAAAGCAAATCTTATACAATCAAAGATAACAGGTGAGAAGCCACCAATATAGACACTAAGAGATTGACATTCTCCCAGGATAATCTGTCCACCATCAACAACTAAGGTAGATTGTGGAGGGACAATTCGACTAAAAATAGGAATGCCATGAGTTGGTGGTTTGGTAGGGTTAAGCAGATACTGAATGCACCCTTTAGGGATAGGTTCTGGGCACAGGGCTGTATTTGTACAAGAGACGAGAGGACTTGGAATGCCATGTAGAAGCTCAGCCCGTAAATAAAATTCAGCAGCTAAGTCGACTTGAGAGGTATTGGTTATAGTAATGGCATTGACATAGATGACTTCATTAGAATGAGGAGGGTTTTCGAGAGCTGCTAGTGCATGAGTTGTTTGTCCGCTTAGAAGAGGTGTCTCACCAATAAAATAGTTTCCTTTTTGGGACTGATAAAGTGCATAGTCCATAGACAC
>JAEZKI010000463.1 GCA_023415525.1 Bacillota bacterium
GAAGATACCTTTAAACATTTTATTTTAGAAGTAGGAACAGGGAGTCCTTCTTATATGGCAGAGCATTTAATGCAGAAAAGTAGGGACTTACTAGGCAACGCCTATAAAGATGATATGACTATTATTGTAGCCCGCATCTGGAAGTAGACCAGTGGATTTACTTTAGAAAAATTAGAAAATATGTTAAAATAGAATCAAAGAACAAAAAAGGCTACAAGATAGGGTGAGAAAGCATGAAAAATAGAAAAATTTTGGGGATAATATTAGCTATTATTTTGTTAGTTCCTATAAGTACATGGGGAGAGGAGACGAGTAACAGTGGTCGCCAAGAGCAAGTCCAACAAGAACAAGTCCAACAAGAACAAGTCCAACAAGAAGAAGCTAAAGAAGAAGTGAAGAAAACTCTTATGCTATCAGCAGCAGGAGATTGTACTTTAGGCTATTATCCTAAGCAAAATACGTGGAATCGGTTTGATGTGGTAGCAAAAGAAAAGGGGTATAGTTACTTCTTAGAGAATGTGAAACCTATTTTTGAAAAAGATGATTTAACCATCATCAATTTAGAGGGCCCCCTTACTGTAAATGGTAAGGCTGCAGATAAGGAATTCGCCTTTAGGGGATTACCTGCTTATGTGGAAATTTTAAAAAAGGGAAGTGTAGAGACCGTAAATCTTGCCAATAATCATACGTTAGATTATGGAACCATAGGTTACACAGATACACAAAAAGTATTAAAAGATAATAAGATAGGTTATTTTGGAGCAGATAGTATAGACTATCGTACCATAAATGAAGTACGTGTGGCTATAATTGGAGCAAAGGGATGGTACTTTAATAAGTCTATCAAGGAGATTCTGGCTAATCAAATCCAAGAAGCTAAGAAAAAGGCTGATTTGATTATTGTGGAATTTCATTGGGGGGAAGAACGCCAATATTATCCCAATACCACACAGAAGAACTTGGCCCATTATGTGATTGATCAAGGCGCTCATTTAGTATTAGGCAGTCATCCCCATGTTGTGCAAGGTGTGGAGAGCTATAAAGGAGTTAATATTGTTTATAGCTTAGGCAATTTTTGCTTTGGAGGAAATCGGAATCCAAGTGATAAAGATAGTTTCATTTATCAACAAAGCTTTGAGCTAACGGATAAGGGAATTGTTCCAGGAAAAAGTGAAATCATTCCATGTTCTATATCCTCCGTAAAGAATATAAATGACTACCGTCCCACACCTCTTGTAGGAGCTGAGAAGGAAAGAGTATTAAGAAAAATAGATACTTTAAGTAAAGGTTTGAATAAGTAATTAAGAAGAATATATAAGGATTTCTACAAGGCAGAAAGTTGCCAGGGTAGAAGTCCTTTTATTTTAAGAACAAGATGACTTTAGTAAGCTTTCTTAAATAGAATAAGATAAAAATGAAAAATAGGGACAAAATATTTCTGGAATAGCTGAAGAAAATGTATAAAGTGAGTATCATTTGGCAATTTTCTAAATAAGACTTATAGAGGAGGAGCCAATGAAAAAACAGATTACTTTAGATGGTGAAAAGAGTGATTGGTTTGAAAAGGCTATTTTTGTTTTGAAGGATAAGCCTCAGCAAGCCATTCCTAATAATCTTTTTTACTATGCAGAAGACATTATTGAAACCTATTTAAAAAAGAATCCTTCAGTAGGCTATAAGAGAGAGTACAAACAAGCACAAAAGGCTTATAAAGAAACTACTTCTTTAGTAAAGCAAGGGAAGCCCTATGATAAAGGAGAAAGCGTTAAGAAAAAAAGGACCTCTAGGAGGTCTCAATGGATAGATGCTTTTTTGAATGTTTGCCTGATATTATGTAGTATCGGCATTGTTAGCGTCCTTACTTTAATGTTTGCTTAGAAATTCATATTGTTCCAACCCCAGTTGGAAACTTCTTCATATTTCACATAGATGGAGCTAGGAGGAATATGAAGCTCTTTTTCATAGAGAGAGCAAATGGCTTGGGTAACTTTTTCTAATGCAGCTTTAGCCGCAGTACCAAAAATCTTAACTTCTACAAAGGCACCATATTCTAATTTATTTCCTTTAAAAAAGAGAGAGTAATTATCTTCAAAACCTACCATCAAATAGTTTTCGCTTTTGCCTGGAATAAGACTAATGATTTGTCCAAGCTCTGTTTTAAGTTTTTCTTTTTGGCCTTCTGTGAGAGAAACAGTTACTTTAGAATCAATAAATGGCATTTTCGTCTTCCTTTCTAAATAGGGATAGTGATAAAACTTGATTTATATTATAATATAGAAAGTATAGGAAGTATAGGAACAAAAGTAAAGATCCTAGAAACAAGGAGAAAAGCATGTCATTAAGAATTGCAAAAAAGCTAAAGAACTTTATTGAGGAGCAAAAGCTTATTGAAAAAGGGGATACACTTATCGTTCGTGTATCAGGTGGGGCAGATTCCATGATGCTGCTTCATTTTTTATATACCCATCAAAGCACTTATGACATTCAGTTAAAAGTGGCCCATATACATCATGGGCTGCGAGAAGAGGCAGAATTAGATGCAAAATTAGTAGAAGCCACATGTCAAAAATGGGAACTTCCTTACTTCCGACATGATTGCCAGATAAAGGCTTTAGCAAAGGAACTAGGTCTGTCAGAAGAAGAAGCAGGAAGAAAAGAACGTTATAGTTTCTTTATATCTTTATTAAATCCAGGTGATAAAATAGTAACTGCCCATCATATGAATGATCAAGCAGAAACACTTATTATGCGTTTCTTTAGAGGAACAGATTTAAAAGGCTTAGGTGGTATTTTACCTAGAAATGCTTCCATTATAAGGCCACTATTATGTTTAGAAAGAAAAGAAATTGAAACCTATTGTAAAGAAGAAAGGATTCCCTTTAGGGAAGATGCTACCAATTCTCTTCCTCTTTATACAAGAAATAAAATTCGTTTAGAGTGCATACCCTATATACAAGATGCGATTAATCCTAATGTTATAAGAACCTTGGCTGAGCATAGTGAGCTCTACAGAGAAGAAGAATCTTTTTTAAGTGAGTATGCCAAGGAGCAGTTTAGTCGGATGGCGAAGATAGAAGAGGGGAAAGTAGTATTCCATTTGGAGCTTCTAACCAGGACCTCCTCCTATATTCAAAAGCGTTTAATCTATCTAGGAATTGAAAAGTTAGTAGGTTGTAATAAGGATATTACCTTAAAACATATACAGAGTATCGTTAACTTAATGGCTCAGCAAACAGGCAAGTGTGTTCATTTACCTTATGGACTAATGGCTAGTAGGCAATATGAGAAGCTCCTACTTCAGTACAAAAAGCAGGATAGTGAGGTTAGTGGTTTACTGGAAAGTTTACATTTGGGCATAAATACCATAAGTTCTGCCAAAATCACTGTTATCTTGACAAAAGTAGAAAAAGAAACCATTGAGCAAAAAAATGAAAAGATGTATACTAAGTATATTGATTATGGTAAAATAAAAGACAGCTTGCAAATTCGTACAAGACAGCCGATGGATTATATTGTTACAACAGGTGGAACAAAAAAACTTAAGAAATTATTTGTTGACGATAAAGTTCCTAGTGAAAAGAGAGACAATATACCACTTATTACGCAAGGGCAGGAAGTTATATGGGTAGTAGGGGGCAGGTTAAATACGAATTATTATATTACTAAATCAACGCTAGAGGTGTTAGAAATAAAAGTGCAGATGGACGAACCGTAGGAGGTAGTATGTTAAATTTAGAAACGCTCATATCGGAAGCGGATTTACAAAAACGTATTAAGGAATTAGGAGCGGAAATTACCAAAGATTATGAGGGCAAAGAAATGGTAGTACTTTGTGTACTTAAAGGTGGCGTCATGTTTATGGCGGATTTAGTAAAACATATTGATGTGCCTATGAAAATGGAATTTATGGTAGTCTCTAGCTATGGCGATGAGTACAAAAGTAGTGGAGTAGTTAGAATTGTTAAAGATTTAGATGAACCCATTGAAGGCAAACACATTTTAATTGTGGAAGATATTATTGATTCTGGGCGAACACTTCAGTATCTAAGCAATATTTTAAGTGAAAGAAAACCTGCAAGTATTAAAATTTGTACATTACTTGATAAAAAAGAAGAACGGATCAGTAATGTAGAAGTAAGCTATACTGGTTTCCCTATTGGAAATGAGTTTGTTATTGGCTATGGTTTAGATTATAAACAATACTATAGAAATTTACCTTATATAGCTGTCAATAGAGGATAACAGAGCAACAGAAAATGGAAGGAGGAAATGGGATTTGAAGAAAAAATTTAAGGGCACCTATTTGTACCTTATTATTGTGGGGTTATTGTTCTTAGCAGTATTTTATGGGACCAGTAGAGACACCTCGGAGGCAAGTACATCCCTATCATATAGTCAAGTATTAGATGCCATTCAAAACAAGCAGATTGAAAAAATTACTGTAGATCTATCGGAAGGTTATGCAAAGGTTGTTAGTAAGTCAGGTCAAGTAAGCAATATTGATGTGATACCTTCTGTATTTGTCAACTTATATCAGGACTTACCTGAAGATGTAAGAGCAAGTTTTATATTTGAAACAAAGCAAACACAGCCAAGTTTATTCTTGCCTATTATGCAAATTATATTGATAGTGGGTATGTTTATTTTTATCATGGTCTTCTTTGTGCAACAAATGCAAGGCGGTGGTGGCGGTGGCGGTGGCCGTATCATGTCCTTTGGTAAAAGTAAGGCCAAGATGACCATCGATGAAAAAGGCAATATTACCTTTAAAGATGTAGCTGGTTTAGATGAGGAGAAGGAAGAAGTTGCAGAAATTGTAGACTTCCTTAAAAATCAAAATCGTTATATTCAAGTAGGGGCTAAAATTCCAAAGGGTGTTCTTTTAGTAGGACCTCCTGGAACAGGTAAAACCTTACTGGCTAAAGC